>JAGBGV010000346.1 GCA_017935805.1 Clostridia bacterium
AACGGTGACACTATCGAAGGCTTCCGCGACACCTATCCCGATTTCGGCGCCGGCTGGGATAACTACTATGTGTATACCCCCGATTTCTCCTTCGAATCATACAACTGCACCCTGTCGATCTCTGCTCCCTGTGAGAATTCTGTAACAAAGTATCTGACGGACGGCAGTCTCACCTACACAACGAAGACCGCGGGCCGTGCATGGATCGATCCCGCAACCCACGCGACAATGATGAACAAAAAGGACGTGACAGCTGCGGCGGCGAATTTCATCCATACAAACAGCCACAGCGAGTCTCTCGTGTATGTCGCAAGCTACGTTCTCTTTGACAAAGAGGGCAACGTAATTTTCCTTGACAACACGCAAATCCCCGCAGTTGCCGCACCCGGTGAATCTGTATCAACTGCTCTGCTTGAGCGCATTGCATCAAACACAAGCAGTTATCCCAAAGAATTCAGCGGCACACCGATTGGCATTGTGGCTTACAGATCTGTTCTCTCCGTTGAAGATGCCGCCGCTCAGCGCATAAAAGCAACTGCTGAAGAAACCGGCAAATACACCTTTGAGGCATCAAACGGCGTAACTCTCCCCTACCGCTTGTATATCCCCTGCGATTACGACTCAAGCCGCGAATATCCCGTGCTTGGCGTCTTCCACGGTCATGGCGCACAGGGTACGGACAACGAGAAGCAGCTTGCCGACATAAAAAAGCTCTTCGGCGACGAGAACAGCCCTGCATTCGATTGCATTATTTTCGCACCCCAGTGTCCTCCCGGAGGATGGTGGCGGGATGAAAATGTTGACGCAATAGCGGAGCTGCTTGACTACGTTTGTGAGCAATTCAGCATTGACAGCCAGCGGCATTATGTCACGGGCTTCTCAATGGGCGGATGCGCTACATGGAATCTGCTCTGCCGTCATCCCGAGAAGATATCAGCAGCAATTCCCGCCGCATATCACGAAGGATTCCTGCCCGACTTCATGGTTAAGGACGCGGTGATAATGAATTCTTATTATCCCGACGACAGCGACGTATTCAGCAAAAACGCATTCCCACGCGAGATGCTTGAGATCCCGATCTACTACATTTTCGGCACAGATGACGAGCTCATACCCGTTGATGACTGCCGCGATGTTGTAAAGTCTTTCACATCTGCAGGCGCAAAGCTTTTCCGCTATGATGAGATCAGCGGCAAAGACCACGGAACACTCGGCGCGTCATACATTTCAAAATATAACAACTACGAGCCTCTCCACTGGCTCCTTGAGCAAAGAAGAGAAACTGAATAAGAATCATCCATAACACAAAAGCTGTGAGTTAAATGCTCACGGCTTTTTTCTTACTTTTTTTAACAAGCTATTGACAAATCTATTTGTTGATGATAAACTGAATTCGCAAAGGTTTACTATATGTAAACCAAACTCTAAGGAGTAATAACATGAAAAAGCTCTTATCTATCACACTTGCACTATTGATGCTACTCCCGCTTATTGCAGGATGTACACCCACTCCTGCACCTGTCCCCGAGACTGATGCTCCCGAGACTGACACTCCTGAGAC
>JAGBGV010000347.1 GCA_017935805.1 Clostridia bacterium
CCCCCCTCTCCCGTGAGGATAAGAAAGTCTGAAACACCGTCGCTTTGATATATTTGCTCGCTTGAACAGTCGAGAGTAAGGAATACCCTCGTATCCGAAACGCCGTAAACGCTGTTACAAAGCTCTGATATCCGCTCTTCGAGATAAGTAGTGTAAAAACCAACCTCCGTGTATTCTTCCGCTGTTTCTTTGCTGTCTGTGCCTATAAGTGAGCTGAAAATAATAAGTATTACTCCACCGATTGCAAGAATAAAAACTGTCAGCTTGTTTTTATTTGATTTTATGAAATCCTTAATCTTCATACCCTACCCCACGAACACATACACCGGCACAGAAAGTTCTTTTGAAAGCTCCCTCTCGACTGCGTCCTGTATACTCGGTTCACATTTTTTTATAAACATATGTATTTCACGCAGATTCTCGTCTGCCTTGTCTGTAATAAATGTTATGCTTATATCTTCATCGGAAATTCTATATTTATCCGACACATAAGTCATGATAGTAGCGGCAGATGAAGCATATCTGTCGTTTTCTTCCGCTGTTTCTTCAATATTCACTGAGAAATTCTTTATGCTTTCAATAAACTCCCGCCCATTTTTGATAATATAGGACAGCGGTTCAATCAGGCACAACGTAACAACAAGAGCACAGATAAATCGGATATATTTTTTAGCGGATTCTTTTCCAGGCGCAAATTTTACCGAAAGGTGCGAAACAATAACCGTCACTATGAGTGTGTTCAAATACGTTCTCATTATCCTACCCGCGACCTTGTGAACAAAATCATGGCAAACACCAGCATTAGTGATGTATAAAGTACTATGGCAGTTATGATTTCAATAATGCCCTTAACTTCCTCAAGTAAAGCTGTTGTGCCGTCAAGCTTTAGCATTCCGGATATACTCGACAGTATAATGATAGATATCTTATATACAACAAGAGGGATTATCCCCGGTAAAAGTATAAGAAGTATCATAATTATACCGCCGATTCCCGCGGTTGTTTTAACGAATGACAGCCCTTCCCTGACTGTATTATAAGCCTCTGCCATTACACCGCCTGCCATAGGAATAAATGAACCTATAGCAAATTTTACTGTCTTTGCTGCAAGTGTGTCTGCGCTTCTTGCTATTATGGACTGCGTTCCGAGCATGAACGAGAACATTATTGTCACGATCTGCCACACCCGCATGATAAGCTGTCTGATACCGGATGTAAGCCCCCCAAGCTTTACCTCATCACACACTGTCGTAACAGCAGACAAAGTGAATAGAATGCTTGTACACGGAGCCATTACCCGTGTGTTGACATATCCAATGGCGGTGACTGCAAGCATAACCGCAGTTGTAGATACACTCATTTGAGTAAGCGACCCCTCCGCAAGATACAACGCCTGCATGACAGGAGTGAGAAGGTTCATTATACTGCACAGGCCTGTGAGATGGCGCTCTGCTATGTCAAGCATACCAAACGTGGTTCTGAATACCGTTATTGCAACAGTAAGCCGCCCGAGCATCATGAATGAGTCAGCAAGTTCTGATGACAAAGTCGGAAGCAACATTTGAACCGCCGCAAGAATCAGAATAGCAGAAAAAACAGGAAGCAGATCCGGGAACATTGCACCGAGTGCGCTGTTTATTTCTTCAAGCAAACGTTTCGTCCAATACTTTAACGATGATTTTTCCTCTATAGCATCAACCGCAGAACCGGGATCATATGGATCAATATCGGTCACTTCTGCTTTAATATCTTCCGGCAGCTCTCCTGTAAGCTTGTCCCACTCTGCTTTTCCTGCATAGTTGCCTATATCGTTCATTGTGTACGAATACTCAGCAGACTGAACTGTGAGTGGCATGATAAGACAAACAAGCAAAGCGAATATTATATAGCTTCCCTTCATAGCAATGACATTTCAAGTAGTTCACCAAACAGGGGAATTGAGAGGGCGAGAATTTCGATTTTCCCCACCGTTTCGATATGTTCACCGATTGTTCCCTCTCCCACACCATGACAGATCTGGCTTGCTGTACCGGTCAGATAGGTTATACCAAGTGCCTTCATAATTGTTCCTATGTATTTCGTACTGCTCTTTGCTGATGCATTACCAATAAAGCTGACAACATTTTCGACATTCGGAACTATAAACGCAATGCACAAAACAATGAATCCAAGCACTATCCATTTCACATATTCACTGTGTATTTCCCGTATAACAGAAATGGCAAACACAGCACACCGCCCAATACCGCACAAAGTAAACAGCTCATTCATATGCCGAATATTCCTCTGATTTTGTTGAACAAGTCGCCGATCTCGCCCACAAGTATCAGAAGGACAAACACAACTCCGGTGAGGGAGAGCAGCAGTGCTTGTTCTTCTCTGCCCGATCGCTGCAGTATCTGATATGCAACGGCGATCAGCAATCCAATGCCGGCAATTTTGAAGATAATTGAAATATCCATAAGCCCTCTTTATATCAGTATCAGGATGACAGACAACGCAAGCATAGGCGGAATCGTCCTGTACAGCTTTTCTTTATCCTTTAGTGCGGTACGCTTTTTTTCTTCAGCGTCGGTCAGCTTTGAGTACGTGTATCTGCAAAGTGACACCTCTTCCTCTCTATAGCCTTTGCCTATTGTTTGAGCAAATTTTATAATATTATCAAGCTCTTCCCGTCCAAAAGACATTCCACAGTTTTCGACAGCATACATCAAGCCTTTACTCTTGACAATTGTCATAAATCCCGAGTTATCCAGGTGCTCGTTGCGGTATTCATTAAATATCTCCGGCAAGGGCTGCGAAAAGTATTCTATGCACTCTCCGATATGCTTCACAAGTTCGGCAAATGATGAAATATCCTCAATCTTACGGCGCTCTGCACGAATCTTTATCTGCCCGTAATAGACTGACGCGCCGAGAATAACAGCAGATCCTATCAGTTTAACTATTACTCCTGTCATTCGCCAATCTTACCTCGCATCCATTCTCAAGAATTCCGTAAAACGCGTTGAACACGTTCAAGTCCACAAGCCGCTTTATATTTGAATTCCCGCAGAGCTCATCAAAACTGCATGCGTGCGCTGTTACGACTACAGTTACCCCCGCAGAATAAGCGGTCATTATTGCTTCGACGTCATCAGAATCGGCAATTTCATCGCAGATTATACAGTCCGGAGACATAGTACGAACTGCGGATATTATGCCCTCTTTGCGGGGATATCCAAGAAATATATCAGCTGTATTCGCTTCCTCAATTCCCGCTGACAGCTCATAGCGAGTGTCGATTACCGATATGTTTTTCATAATATCTGCCCCCGTCAGCATTGGAATCAGTTCACGGAGAATTGTTGTCTTACCCATTCCCGGTTTTGAGTAGACAAGTGTGCTGCCAGCATCTCTCACGAGCTCGTACAGTTTGTCTGCTGCACCATTGACTCTATGCGGTATTCTGATATTAATTGAGGAGATATCACTTACACAGTCGATCCTGCCGTTCCTCACAACAGCTCGTCCGCACACCCCGGCTCTGATTCCGTATTCTGTTGTGATAACGCCATCTTTTATTCCATCAGCGTAGGAGTACAGTGATCCTTGGCACAAGCGGGAAACTGTTTCGTAGATTTCGTCAGATGAGCAAATATGGTCTGTTTTAACAAGTTCTCTGCCGAGAGCAAGGCACAGCGGCTTGTTCTGCCTTATGTGTATCTCGTTAACGGGTCGCTCCCATAAGCGGATAATGCCTAAAGCAACATCTCTCATGCTGTCCTCAAGATACTGTAGAGCCTGCTTTTCCCACTTGTCCATGTTTTCCCTCTGTGTAGTGTTGTGATATATTATATGCCCGTGATTTCTCATATATGACAAAAGAAAAAAGGACAGCCTTAACTGTCCTGATATTTGTTTATAATTATTTATTTCCGCCAAGCATCTTCAGATAGTCGGCTATAAGGTTTGCAGCGGTATCAATGCCGATCCGCTCCGTATTTACGACAAGATCATATTTATCGTTCTTACCCCATTTGTCGCCTGTGTAGTAGCTGTAATAATTGGACCGGCGTTTGTCTGTTTTAATTGTCAGATCCTTTGCCTGTGATTCGGTAAGCTCATGTCGCTCCATAACACGTTTCACGCGATATGAAAAATCTGCACAGATAAAGATACGTACAAGCTTCGGGTTTTCGGAAATAACGTAATCAGCACATCTGCCAACGATAACCGCGCCCTCTCCCGAGGATGCAAGCTCCTTTATTATCTCAGATTGGAGAACGAACAATTTATCATTGATAGGAAGATTTACGTGACTCATACCGTGGTTGTATGAGGATGAACCCAAGGCAAGAGTGTACAAGAGGCTGTTTGCCGCCTTTTCATCTACTGTGCCAAGTGCTTCACTGCTGAGTCCGCTTCTCTGTGCCGCCATGGTTATAAGATTCTTGTCATAGAATTTATATCCCATGATTTCGGAAAGTCTCTGTCCCACCTCACGACCGCCACTTCCGTACTGACGTGCAATGGTTACAATGTAATTCTTCATATATTTTCTCCCTTCTGTTGTTTTCGGATTGTATTGTCGTTTACTGTCTTTCTTCGATGTCTGTAATAAGTCCAACTCGTCTTGCGTGCTTGCCACCTTCAAAAGGTGTGTTCACAAATGTTTCTGCAAGCTCCCATGCGAGTCCTTCTCCAACAACTCTCGCACCGAGGCAAAGAACGTTGGCGTCGTTGTGAAGTCTTGTAAATTTTGCGCTGAATATATCAGAGCAGCAAGCAGCACGGATACCCTTGACCTTGTTTGCTGCCATGCTCATGCCGATACCGGTACCGCAGCAAAGGATACCGAGTTCAGCCTTACCCTCAAGGAGAGTTTTGCACAGCTTTTCGGCATATACGGGATAGTCACAGCTTGCAGCAGAATCAGTTCCTTCGTCGATTACTTCATACCCTGCGTCCGTAAACAGCTTAACAAGTGCATTTTTCAGATAAAATCCTGCATGGTCCGATGCAAGAACAAGTTTTTTCTTCTCCATTATTCTAACCCTCCGATATTATTTATTATTTTCTTCAGCAGCAAGTCTTTCTTCACGCTCACGTTCTGCCTGAGATTTTCTAAGGTACACCGGCATAAGCGAGGCGGCGGTAAATGCTGTCTTATCTTCTGTTGCGTTCCAAATTCTCATACCTGCAGCTGCAACGCCAAAAGCTGACTGTGCTCTGAGCTTGTGGGGTGTTGATGCTGTATTATCCGGCACTGACGGATAGGATGACAGCTTTTGATATGCGTCACCGGTGAAGTATATCTTCGTGTCCTTGTATTCCGATAGCAGCTCACAAAGCTCTGTGATCGAGATCTGGCAGTCATCAGTCAGTCTCTCGACTGCACCGTCGGTAGTGGATCTGAAGATCGCGGTATAAACCATATCACGGCGAGCATCGATTACGGGTACTATTATCCCATCAATACCGCCAAAGTTTTCAGCCATTGCCTCAAGTGCAGATACCCCAACGCATGGAGTATTATAAGCAAAGGCAAGTCCCTTAACGGTCGATACACCTATTCTGATTCCCGTAAATGAACCGGGGCCTACAGACACCGAGTACAGGTCAACATCTTTCGCAGATATTCCCGCAAGATCAAACACCGACTCTATCATCGGAAGAAGTGTTGTGCTGTGTGTACTTGTAAATATTGAATACTCAGCAATTATCTCTCCATCAGAAACGAGAGTCGCAGTTGCGGTCTTCGCGCTGGTATCAAGTGATA
>JAGBGV010000348.1 GCA_017935805.1 Clostridia bacterium
GTGTCTACCGGCGGATTGATGTCTGAAATCAACATGCGAAGAAAATATGCTTCGCTCCCCACTGACGATGTAAATAACAGCTATATCAAAACCTTTGTTTCCGATGCCAATCGCTTTTTCAGTACAGCTGAAGGAGACGATGACGCATATACCAAGTGGAAAGACTTGAGTACAAGAGCCGACACGATCAGCGGTTGGCTCTACAAAAACAGAACGAACCTCGACAGTAAAACATACGAAAGTATCAGCAGCGCTGTCAAGACCTTCGCGGACGCAACAAAAGGATATTCGCAGTTTTCGTCTGAAGATGATTATATGAGAGCTGTGAGCGGATGGCTCAACAATGAAGCACCAACCAATGAAAAAACAGTCGCCGCAAGACAGGAATACTACGATAAAAATGCCTCTCTCGCAAAAGAGATTGACGAGGATTTGCCTTGGTATGTAAACGGCGTTACACCTAATTTCATTGAGGATTTGTTTCTTTCGGACGAAGAAGAAGGTCGCCGTGATGAAATGGAAAGACTGATCGCCGAAAACAAGAGATACACAAGAGGTCAAGGAACAATCGACAAGTATTATCAGCCGGAAACATCGGAATTTATACAGTTGGCAGCAAACAGAACCCACAAGAATGCCACAAAAGAGGAGCTGTGGAATTATGATATGTCTGTAATGGCAGGCAGTACCGCACTTAACAATGGCGGATATTTTGATGATAACGGGAATATCCGAAATAGCAAAGGCGAAATCGTCATGCAGGCAAATGCTCCTCTCGTCACCGACAAGCTCGGCATGTTCCTCTCTGCGAGTGATGATGATATCGCGGAAGGATATGCCCGCCTTATGGCAACAAACGGCAACTATACCGACACATGGGAAAACCTCATGCAGGAAGGCGACGTAAACGCTTGGAGAGAACTCACTGATTATGAAGTGAGCCTCTATTATTACTATCTCAACACCGAAGGTCAGAAAAAAGCGTATGAATTCCTTGAGGCTATGACAACCGAACTCACACGCAGAGAGACACAGAAACGCACAGAAGCAATCAATGATGCAAGCGTGCCGGCACAGATCGCACTCAATATCGCATCGATTCCCATGAGCGTCGTGGGCGGCGCCGTCGGTCTTATCGATAATGCTGCGAACATCGTTCATGGCAAGGATATCAACCCTTATTCAAGAGCGCACAGCTTCAGCAACGCAGCAGGCGCTATCAGAGAAGACACGGCAAAAGATATTGATACAGCGACCGGAGGTGCCGCGATTCCGTGGCTTGATTTCACGCTTGGCGACGCATATCAAGCAGGCATGTCCTTCGCGGATTCCGCGCTCGCGGCTCTCGTTCCTTACGGTATTGGCGAGGTCCTTTTGGCTTCCGGAGCTGCGACTTCTGAAATGAAAGAGCTTTATGAGAGAGGTGCTACAACCGGACAGATGCTCACCGGCGGCACTCTTGCTTTTGCGGCAGAAGCTGTATTTGAACACTTCTCCATCGGTGAACTCAAGAAGATCAAGAATATGGACGAAAAGGCGGTCAAGAATCTTTTTGACGGCTTTACAAGATCTCTTATCATGGGCAGTGTTGAAGCAAGCGAAGAAATGGCGACCGAAATCGCAAACACAATCAGCGACGCGCTTGTTATGGGCAGTCAGTCTGATTGGGTGGATTTCGAGACATTCACAAAGAATGTGCTGAACGCCGGTCTCGGCGGCTTCCTTTCCGGCGGTGTCGGCGGTGGTGTGGCATCGACCGTTAACAATGCACAATATCAGAAATACGTCAAAGAATACGGTCAGAGCATCATCGACCAAGACGGTGTTGAGAATTTGCAGACACAAGCCTCTGAGATCATCGGCGACAAATCCGTTTCCAAGCTCTCACAAAAGGTTGCAACCAAACCAAGCGCGAAGAACGTCGGCAGACTTGCGACGAAGATTCAGATTATTACCTCCGCAAAAAACAAATCCGAAGTGGCAGCGGAATTGGAGGAGAAAGGTCTTTCCAGGAAAGAAGCACAGAAAGTTTCTGATTTCGTAGAAAAGGTATCCGAAGGCTACGAAGCGACTGCCGAGGAAACTGCCGAGATCGAAAAAATCACAGACAAGCTCCCGGATGTTATTCCGAAAGATGAAGGTACGGCACAGGCTGTTCAGACACCCGAAGAACGTAACGCAGAGGTAGCGGAAATCAAACAAACAACCGAGAATGTACCCGAAACTGAAAGCGCCACAGAGAGCGTTTTGGAAGCCTCCGAAGATATTGATGAGGAAGAAAGACCTGTTTCCCTTGAGGATGCCTCCAAGAAATATGGAGCGCAGGCAGGCGCTATGGTCCACACCTATATCGAAAGGCAGGACGTAGCGAAATACGACGCTGCATATCAGATCGCCTATGACATGGGCAAAAGCGGCGTTTCCCTTTCCTATGCTATGAACAGTAAATCGACCGCATATCTTACGGAATCGCAGAGAAAGATTGCGTACGAGACGGGCGCCAATGCTTCTGACAGCGAAGCTGCTGCAAGGGACGCCGAGAATAAGAAAGCTGCAAACGGCAAAACCGGGCGCAGAATCGGCGCCGTGAAGGGCGAAGGTGTTACGATCTCCGATCTTAAAAAGACTTTCAATGACACGCAGAACACGGCATACAAGCTCCTTTCCACCTATGCGGAAGCAACCGGCATTGATATTGTGCTTTTCAAATCCGAAGCGAACGCAGACGGACAATTTGAAGGCGCACAAGGCAGGTTCAAGTGGAAAGATAACACCATCTACATTGACATCAATGCAGGACTTAACAACACAGATAGCGTATTAGACCTCGCACAATACACCATGCTTCGAACTTTTTCCCACGAATTTACACATTTTCTTGAAAAATGGAATCCCGTGAGGTATAATGAATTCAGAAAAGTGGTGTTCGATACGCTGACAGAGCGCGGTGAGAACGTTGACGTTCTTATTACCGAGAAGATGGAACAGGACGCAAGCGGAAAGATGACCTATGACGAGGCGAGCCGAGAGGTAGTCGCTGAGGCTATGACGGATATTCTTCCCGATGTGAACTTCGTGCAGGAGCTTGCAGAGAACCACAAGAACATATTTGGGAAGCTTCTTGAAAAGCTCAAGGAATTTCTTGCTGACCTCAAAGCATACTTCTCCACTCTTGAAGGAAACAGCCCCCGACAGGCAAACGCCCTCAAAGAGCAGGTTGGAGCCGCTGTGCATTATGTGGAAAGCATTGTGAAGCTCTTTGACAAGGTAGCTGTGGAAGCTGTGGAAACCTATCAGATGACTGTTGCGACAGAAGTTGAAACCAATGAAACAGTTGGTGAATCAGTTGGTGAAACTGCCGTTGCAGTTGGTGAATCCACCGACCATTACGATCACTTCTCTATCACGGATAATACGGAGTTTGGATCTCTTGAAATCACATTTGACGGAAAGCCTCCGCAGGCTGTACGCGACGCGATGAAGGAGAGAAATTTCCGTTGGCACAAGGTGAAAGGCGTATGGTTTGGCAAGGGAGACCGCGCGGAAATTGCCACCGCTATTCAAAATGCGTATGCAGCAGAAGCAAAGGCAGATACGGAGGTAAAGGAAAATGCCGAACAGAGAACAGAATTCAAAGATGAACAAGGCAGCACGTCTCATGGAAATGAAGAAGGCTTACAAAGAGCATCTGAAGAAGAAGGAAAACGATCCAACGTACAGAGCGGAATCGGAGAAAGCCAAGAACACGCTGAAGAAACTTACTCTATTCGGGAAGGACAACGAGGGCTAAATAATAAACGTTTCCCGGACGATGCATTTATCATTCCTCAGAATGGTTCTGTTGAGGAAGAAGAATATAAAAAGCTTTCTGAATATGGTATTGAGGGGTACGTTGTCAAAAAAGATGCTTGGGACAGGGGCGAATTGCCCTCATTTGCAAACAACGGTCGTATTTATATCCGCGAAGGTCTTACTGAAAAAAATCGTGGAGAGATCGTGCCTCACGAGGCAACGCATGTTATGAAGCATCTTGGCTATCAGCCGTATTTGGATTTTATTGAACGTACCGCTGAAATGGTGAACACATCAACCAAAGAAGGGCTTATTTTGATTGAAAACGAAGCCGAACATTACAATATTGATGTAATGAATGTCGATGAAAATGCACTCGATGAAAATGCCATCAAAGATATATATGACACTATATATGACGAAATCAATGCAACAATGTACGGAGGTTATGCAGCAGGTAAAATTGTTAATGACCTTCGAACATTTTTAGAAAAAGCTTTTTATGACTTTGATGCTTACATCAAAGAGCTTTCCGATATTCACGAGCAGTTCAAAAAAGTAAATAAGCCTGCTTCCGACTTCGAGACCGCTTTTTGGAACGCAAGCCAAGAGGAACGCGACGAGGTAGTTGAAGCAATCAATGCGAATACCAACAAATTTACTCACATGAGAACCGAGTTTCGCGGAGAAGATCAGAACCGCACCATAAACGAGGAGGAAAACCAAAATGGCACAGAAAATGCTGATAACCAAGGAACAGTATCACGAACTCACGCCGATAGGCAAGGAGATTCACGAGTATTGGATGAAGTGGAAACCGGAGATGTATCGAGAGATGTACAAAGAGGGGACACTTTGGACGACGCTGTACAGCGAGAGCGAGAGACTGCACGAGATGATCATTCAGATGATGCAGGACGGAGCGAGCGAGGACATGGCGAAGGAAGTGGCGAGAGCGCAGATCTACGACGAGATGATGGACTGACACCCGAAGAAGCCTCCCAAAAGGCAGAACAGCTCCATGAGGAAGTTAAGGAGCAGATCGAGCAGCAGTCAACCGAAACACCGAAGGGCAGAAACTTCGTTATCGGAGACAGCCTTTCCCTTCCGAACGGCGACAAGGCAAGATACAAGGTCAACGTAGCGGCGATCCGTCTTGTCAAGAAGCTTGAGGCAGAGGGACGCTATGCAACAGAGTTTGAACAGCAGCTCCTTTCTAAGTATGTTGGGTGGGGCGGTCTCGCAAACGTATTTGACGAAAGAAAAGCGGATTGGAGCGCAGAATACAAGGAACTGAAAGAACTCCTCACTGACGAAGAATACGCGGCTGCGCGCGGATCTACGCTTAACGCGCACTATACCGATATTTCCGTTATCAAGGCTATGTATGACGGTCTTGCAAAGCTTGGATTTGACGGCGGTCGTATGCTTGAGCCTTCTTCCGGCGTTGGTAACTTCGTAGGCGCTATGCCTGCGGAAATGAGCGCGAAGGTCAAGAGTTGGACTATGGTGGAGCTTGACAACATCACCGGTCTGATTGCGAAATACCTCTATCCGAACGCTGACGTCAGAATCCAAGGATTCGAAAAAGCAAATATACCGAACAACTTCATGGATGTTGCTATCTCTAATGTTCCTTTCGGAAACTTCCCGATCACGGACAAAGCATATCCAAAGAAGGTAACAAGCTCCATTCATAACTATTTCTTTGCGAAAACGCTCGACAAGGTACGTCCCGGCGGTATCGTGATGTTTATCACATCTTCCTACACCATGAATAGCAAGGACACCACCGTTCGCCGCTATATCATGCAGAGAGCTGACCTTCTCGGCGCTATCAGACTTCCCGACACAGCTTTCAAGGGTAACGCAGGAACTGAGGTTGTAACGGATATTCTCATTCTCAAAAAGAGAGCTGCGAACACTCCTTATGCAGGCGAGAACTTCCTTGAAGCACCGTACTCTTATCCCGTCAAGGGTAATTACTACGGCGCGAATATCAATGATTATTTCACCGAACATCCCGAAATGGTCCTCGGTACACCTTCCATGGACGGCGGCATGTACCGTGGTGGCTCTTTGACATACAAAGCGCTTGAAGGCAAAGGAAGCCTCGCAGATCAGATCCGTGAAGCATTTACCCATATCAATGGCAAAATGGACTACACGGCAAGCATTTCGCCCGAAAAGACCAACTTTGCCGTGGAAAGAGCAAGCAAAAAGACAAAGCAGAATGGTTTTGTTTCAAGAGAGGGCAAAATCTTTCAGAATCAAGACGGTTCCCTTGTCCCGGTTGAAGTAAATGCCAAGGTAGCAGAACGCATCACCGGTATGCTTGAAATCCGCGATGCAAAAAAGAACCTTCTGAACTATCAGCAGCAGGGACTGAAAGAATCCGAAATCAAGAAAGCGCGTCAGACGCTCAATAAGCTTTATGATACTTATGTCAAGAAATATGGTTATCTCAATGCTCCTGCGAACAAGAAAGCATTTAAGGAAGATCCCGACTGCTATTCTCTGTTCGCCCTTGAAAATTGGGACAACGAGAAGAAGAAGGCAACAAAAGCTGACATCTTCGCAAAGAACACCGTTACACCTAACCGCACCGTAACATCGGCAAAAGATGTTCCCGAAGGTCTTATCGTATCTGTTAACCAAACGGGTGGCGTTGACGTCGCACTCATTGCGCGTCTCACCGGCAAGGCTGAGGACGATGTAAGACGAGAGCTTATTGATTCGAGACTTGCATACAAGAATAGAAGCGGCGCACTTGAAACCGCAGAAAGCTATCTTTCCGGTAATGTCCGCGCAAAGCTTCGTGATGCCGAGGCAATGGCTCCGATGGATGCAGACTATCAAAAGAATGTGGAAGCGCTGAAAGCGATCGTTCCGAAAGATGTTTCCTATCAAGAGATTGCCGTTCAACCCGGTACACCGTGGATTCCGAACAGCGTATATTCTGACTTCGCAGCATATATGCTCGGTGGCCGAAATACCGAGCGGAGAACAGATGTAGATGTTACGAGAAACCCCGAAACGGGCAACTTCACCGTAGAGCTGAAAAGCGCACGCCTCAAGCACAGCGCAAACAACACGCAGAGATGGGGTACTCCGAGACGATCTTTCCTTGATCTCTTTGATTCCATGCTCAACAGTAAGAGTGTTGCGGTCAAGATCAAGCTTGACGACGGCACCTCTATCGTTGACAAGGACGCAACGGCGGCAGCGAACGAAAAGATCGAGAACATCACAAAGGAATTTTCCGAATGGCTGTGGAAAGATGAAGCAAGACGCACAGAGCTTGCAGAGCTTTACAATGAGACGTTCAATTCCATTGTTACTCCGAAATATAATGGCGATCATCTAACCGTCAACGGCGCGAACGCAAATAAACCTCTCCGTCCTCATCAAAGAGATGCGGTACAGCGTATTATCTCCTCCGGCGGTAATACCCTTCTCGCTCACAAGGTAGGCGCAGGTAAGACTTACGAAATGGCAGCAGCTGCTATGAAGCTCAAAGAGCTTGGACTTGTCAAGAAGCCTATGTTTGCCGTTCCGAAATCCCTTGTGGCTCAGTGGGGTAATGAATTTATCGACTTCTTCCCGACGGCAAAACTCCTTGTGGCTGATGAGACGGACTTTACAGCTGCTAACAGAAAAACATTTATGAACCGTATTGCCAACGGCGATTATGACGCGGTTATCGTTTCCTATGAACAGTTTGAAAGACTTCCCATGTCGGATGACTTCACAAGAGAACTTTACAGGGAGCAGATCGACAGCGTTATCGCAGCGATTGAGGAAGCGAAAGCAGAAAAGGGCGACAAGGCTCTTTCTGTCAAGGACCTCGAAAAGAAACGTAAATCCTTGCAGGCGAAGATCGACAAGCTCAGCGATTCCGCAAAAGACGAGGGCAATATTGACTTTGAAGAACTCGGCATCGATTCCCTCTTTGTCGATGAAGCGCACAACTTCAAGAACCTTTTCTACACCACCTCTATGACCAATGTTTCCGGACTTGGCAATAAGGACGGTTCCAAACGTGCCTTTGACCTTTACACAAAGGTCAGATACCTGCAAAAGCTCAACGGCGGTCGCGGTATTGTATTTGCTACCGCTACACCCGTTATGAACTCCATAAGCGAAATGTATATCATGCAGAAATATCTGCAACCCGACGTACTAAATCAGCTCGGACTTTCCACCCTCGATGCTTGGGCAAAGCAGTTCGGTGAGGTCGTCAACGGCGTAGAAATCAAACCGAGTGGACAAGGCTACCGCATCAAACAAAGCTTCTCTCGCTTCAAGAATACGAGCGAATTGCAGCTGCTTTTCCGTAACTTCACGGACGTGCTGACCGATGTTCCCGGTCTCAAGATTCCGAAGATGAAGGGCGGAAAAGTGAATGTCGTTGTATGCGAGCCGGGACAGTTCCAAAAGGACTACATGAAGGAGCTTGAACAGAGAGCTGACAATGTTAAGAATGTTGATCCCTCTGTGGATAACATGCTGAAAATCACCTCTGACGGTAGAAAGATTTCCTATACACAGCGTATGATTGATCCTTCCCTCCCTTATGAGGAAGGATGCAAAATCTATCGCTGCGCGGACAATGTTGTGAAAGCTTACGAAGGAAGCGCGGATATTAAGGGTACGCAGCTTGTATTCTGCGATATGGCAACGCCGAAGGGCAAGAGCAAAACAGAAACCTCCGACACAGACACCGATTCCGAAATGGATATGGAAAGCGCAAGGCTCTATGATGATATTAAGATGCGACTTATCGAGGGCGGAATCCCGGCGAAAGAAATCGCCTTTATTCATGAAGCGGACACCGACCAAAAGAAAAAGAAGCTTTTCGCAGACGTGAACGAAGGCAAGGTCCGTGTGCTTATCGGCTCCACCGGCAAAATGGGTGTTGGTATGAACGCGCAGAAGCGTATCGTTGCTATTCACCACCTTGATGCACCTTGGAGACCGGGCGATGTGGAACAGCGAAACGGCAGAGCTTACCGACAAGGCAACATCAATGAGGAAGTAGAATGCTTCACCTATGTTACTGAGGGAAGCTTTGACGCTCGTTTGTGGGACATTCTCGAAAGAAAGCAGAATTTCATCAATCAGATCATGAACGGCGAGAACATTGGACGAGAGACCGAGGACACCGGAGAGGTAACACTTTCCGCAGCTGAGGTCAAAGCGCTTGCTTCCGGTAGCCCGCTCATCATGGAGCAGGTACAGCTTGACACCGATATTAAGAAGCTTGAAAGCCTTCAGAGAGCGCATCGCTCTGCTATCAGAAGCGCTGCCGAGAGACTTGAAACTGATAAAGGCACCATTGATATTCTCAAGAGAAAAATCGCAAGCGGTAAAGCTGATATGGCATCTACGGTGGATACCTATTCCGAAGGCAAATTCGCCATCAATATCGGCAAGCAGAAGCTCACCGATAAAAAGGAAGCAGGTGCCGCGCTTGTGGTAGAAGCGACCGCGAAAGCGACCGTACAAAGCTATACCGCCATCGGTACATTCGCAGGCTTTGAAATGCGCGTTATCAAGACCGACGAGGGCATCAAGGGCATGCTGCAAGGCAAGCAAAGCTATCCTTTCAATGTATATCCCGGTAATGCCACCTTCGGTATCACCCATCTTATCAATGTTGTCGAGAGTATTTCTGAAAGCGTGAACAAATGGAACGCACAACTGAAAGCGACCGAGGATGACCTTGCGGAGCAGGAAAAGCTCATGAATGAACCTTTTGCAAAGCAGGCAGAGCTTGATAAGAAGCGCCTGCGATTCAAAGAGGTCATGGATATTCTCAATCCCAAGGAGGAACAGTCCGCCGCGAGCTTGGATGATGAAAACGTTCAAGAGCAAACCTCGAAGTATCTTGGAAAAGAACAACATCAGCAACGCACCAACACGTTCACCGACCGCGAGGTGCTTGAGCTGGCGGCGAAAGATATTCGTTTGAGCGAACTTACCGAGGCGGAGCAGAATGCGCTCGGTATCTTCGAGGAACGCCTTGACAAACTCAAGAAGCTCCAAGAAGAAAGAGCCGAACAAGGCAGACTGTATAAGGATCAACAGTTTGGCGTAAAGGTAGACAGAAATGCTGCTGCCGAGACACTTAACCGAATGAAGGTGCTTGACGATCAGATCAAGAGGGCAACAGCCGATGTTCTAACCGTAGAAGAAAAAGAGGTACTGAAACGTGTTCTTCAGAAAGCGCGCAAGGTAGTGGAAACGCAGGAAAGACAGCACGGCAAAGAACTCCTTGACCGTTACCGCGAACGTCACCAAAACGCCGCAGCGATCAAGAAATATCGAAATCGCCTGCGCGGTGATGTGGATGAGCTTTCTAATTGGATTCTCCATCCGAACAACAAGGACACACTCAAGCACGTTCCCGACGTTCTCAAGAACAGTGTCATTCACTTTTTATCCTCTATCAACTTCATGAGTAAGCGCTCTCTGAAAGGCGGAGAAGCCACCATTGCCGATAAAAAGTTTATTGAGAACACAAGATCCTTGAACGCTGCGCTCAAGATAAACATCGACGTTTACGGAATGTATTCCGGTTATAACGATCTTCCTCCGAACTTCATGGAGAGATTGCAGACATTCATTGATTCTGCACTGTCTCTTGTGGATAAGAGCGAAGGCGAGTTTATCATCAATAAGATGACAAGCGAAGAGCTGAAGGAGCTTTCGCAGATCGTGCGTACCTTGAAAAAGTACATTATGCAGATCAACCGCTTCCACAACAATGCAATGTATCAGCACGTTTACGAGGCAGGCGATGATTCTATTCAATTCCTCGGAGAGCTTGACAATGCAGGAAGTCATGCCGGCAAGGTATCAAACTTCGTGCTTTGGCAGCAGATGCGCCCGGCGTATGCTTTTGAGCGCTTCGGAAAAGGTGGCATTGCCATCTATGATGAACTCCGACGCGGACAAGCAAAGCTCGCTTTCAACACCAAGGAGATTCAGAGCTTTGCAGAAAAGGCTTATAACGCAAAAGAGGTTAAGGCTTGGGAAGAAGAAATCAAAGAATTCTCTCTCGGCGGCGATCTTGTGAAAATTCCCGTATCGGGCATCATGTCTCTTTATGAACTCAGCAAAGATCCCGAAGCACTTGTTCATATCAACGGCGGCGGTATCAGAGTGGCGACCTACACCCATAAGGGAAAGAAGATCTCAGATACCGGACACATCATCATTCCCGGCGACCTCCAAACAATTCTTTCGTCGCTCACACAGCGGCAGATGGAAGTTGCAGACAGCCTACAAAAGTATATGGCAACACAAGGCGCAAAGTGGGGCAACTATGTATCCGTGGCGCGTTTTGGTGAGGAACTCTTTACCAAGGAACATTACTTCCCTATCAACTCTGACGGCAGACACCTGCAAGCGACAGCAGAGGAGCATCCGAGCGCGACAGCGCTCTATGCACTTCTCAACATGAGCTTCACTAAGTCCAGAAAAGAGGGAGCCAATAACCGCATCGTGATTTACAGCATCTTTGACGTATTTGCAAACCACATGGCGAGCATGGCGCAGTACAACGCAATGGCGCTTCCGATTCTTGACGCTTTGAAGTGGTTCAATTATCGGCAGATCGACGTAGATCAAAACGGAAACAAGACCATTCTCGGCAGTGTACGCGATCAAATGGCAAGAGTATACGGCGTTCCGGAAGAAACAAGCCCGGAAAGCAGCAAGCAGGGCTATGCAGAAACCTTCGTTGCGAATATCATCAAAGCTTTCAACGGAACAGAAGCGCAAGGCACTCCTTATGACACCTTCGGTCTGAAATCCCTCCACCGTTACAACATGGCGCAGGTAGCGTATAACCTCCGCGTTGTTGTGCAGCAGCCTTTGGCAATTACGCGCGCGGCGCTTCTTATGGACTATGGCTCTATCAGAAAAGGCTTGAAGCTAAAGCCTGCCACGGTTAAGAACAATATCGAAGAAATGCAGAAGTACAGCGGTATTGCCGCATGGAAAGCTCTCGGTTTCTACGATGTGAATATCTCTCGCGGACTTACGTACCTTATCAAGCACGATGAAACTTGGAGGGATAAAGTGGATGAATTCGGTATGCTGGGAGCAGAAAAAGCGGACCTTTGGGCATGGGCAAGTATGTGGGCTGCAGCCAAGGAAGAAGTGATTAAAAAACAGTATCTTACACCGGAAAGCGAAGGCTTCTATGAGGCAGTAACAAAGCTCTTTGAAGATGTTATCTATAAAACGCAGGTCGTTGATAGCGTTCTGACAAAGAACGAGTTTATGCGAGATAAGGGATTCTTCGCGAGAGCGATCGGTTCCTTTATGTCGGAGCCTACGACAACCGCAAGCATGGTTATCGACGCCTTTGATAAATTCTATCTTGACATCAAGAGGGGTTTGACGAGACAGCAGGCATGGCAGAAGAACAAGGGCAAGATCGGACGTATGCTCTATGTATACGGCGTGAGCGCGGTTCTTCTCGCTGCGGTGCAGGCTGTGGCAGATGCCTTCCGAGACGACGATGAATATGAGAGCTACGGCGAAAAATGGGTAGAAGCCTTTATTGGCAATGTCATTGACGAGCTTATGCCGTTTAACAAATTACCTATTGTTAAAGAAATCTATGAAATCGGTAAAGAGTTATTGAGCGCCGGTGGCTGGGACACCTATGGTCAAGTATCGAATCTCCCTTATGCCGAAATCGCGGCAAATCTCGTAAAAGGCGTCGAGATCATCCATGACAAGATCACCGGCGAGGACACCAATTATACTCGGTGGGGCGGTATTTCCAAGCTCCTGCAAGCGGTCTCCGGCATAACAGGACTTGCTATGGCTTCCGCAACTCGCGAGATCATTACCGTTTGGAACAATATCGTCGGCGCAATGGCACCGAGTCTCAAAGTTAAGACATACGAGCCGAGCGAGCTTGCGCAGATCAGATACGCATTTGAGGATGGTTATCTTTCCGAAGAGGAAGCAACTGAGCTTCTTCTCGAAAAAGGTCTTGCCGATACCGAGAATGAAGCTTACTTCATCATTCAAGGATGGGAAGCAGGCGAAGGTTACTCAAGATATGATGCGATCTATGATGCGGTTCGTAGTGGCGGCGACCTTGACGCTGCTATGGAGGAGCTTCTTTCCCACGGATACACCGAGGAAGAACTCATAAGCAAGATCCAGAGCAAGATCGGAGAATGGTACAAGTCGGGTGAGATTACAAAGCAGGAAGCAATCGCAATGCTTCAAAAGCACACCTCCATGAACAGTGATGAGATCAGCAAAGCTGTGAATAAATGGAGCTGTGTCGTTGTTACCGGAACGGAATATGACGATATTGCCGACAAATTCATGGCAGGCAATATAACTGCTTCAAGAGCCATCGATATGTATACACGCTACGGCGGTATGACACGAGAAAAGGCTCTCGAAAAGGTAGATGTCTTGCAGTTTGTCAAGCAAAATCCTTCTTGCGAGGACATTACCGCCACTGCTGTGGCTGATTACCGCGAATACTGCGAAGGTGTTGGTCTTGACCCTACCGTTTACTATGAGGCATGGAAATATAAAAACAGCCTTTCCGGAGCAGTCAAAGAGCAAACGTTAGCTTATATTCATTCACTTTCTCTCAACGCCAAGCAAAAGGACAGCTTGTATTTCGCCTTTGGATGGGCAAAAAGTAAACTTTATGAAGCACCTTGGCATTAAAATCGAATAGGCTTCATGGGCGTGGGGTGTTACCTCACGCCTTCTTTATGCGTTAGAATAAAATCAATCAAACAAAGGAGGGAGTATATGTTATTTTCCGATTATAGATTTACGTTGGATCTGCATAAAACACAATCGCAGATCTCGATCCCCGTAACGCTTGGAGATACGGCAAGGAAGCTCTATATTTCTTTTTCGGTAAGAGGAGTTCCGTATGTTATCAAAGA
>JAGBGV010000349.1 GCA_017935805.1 Clostridia bacterium
ATAAAGCGCTCAATGTGACCCGGCATGAGATCGAAAGCTATGACGGAGAGAAGATCGAGTGTTTCTTGATGTCTCCGAAAGCCCCGGCAAAAAACGCTCCGTGTCTTATTTACATACACGGTGGCGGTTTTGTGCTTGCAGCAGCAGGATATCACTATAAAAACGCCATGCGATATGTCAAGGAAGTCGGGTGCAAGGTGGTCTTCGTTAATTATCGGCTGGCACCGCAAAATCCCCATCCGGTGTTCTTTGAGGATTGCTATGCGGCTATGTGTTGGGCATATGACAACGCAGAAAAGCTTGGTGTTGATACTTCTCGGATCGGTATCGGTGGCGACAGCGCGGGCTCCACACTTGCGGTCGGTGTGTGCATGATGGCAAGAGACAGAAAGCATCCTGTGAAGTTTGCCTTCCAGATGCTGCCGTATCCCTTCCTGGATGCACGGAACAACAGTGAGTCCTGCAAAAAGTTTACCGACACACCAATGTGGAACTCTTCGCTGTCAAGTCGTATCACACCTATGACAAAGGCAGATAAGAGCCGGCCTGATTATGTCTATTATTCGCCGGTAGAAGCCGATAGTTTTGAGGGCCTGCCTCCTGCATACATAGAAACAGCGGAATTTGACTGCCTCCACGATGACGGTATTCTGTATGCCGAGCTGCTTTGTAATGCGGGCATAGAGGTAGTGCTGAATGAAACAAAGGGCACCATGCACGGCTATGACATTGTGCAAAGATCGCCTGTTACAAAAGCATCCCTTGAAGCGAGAATACGGTTTATGAAAGAGCAATATAATGGCAGATAACCTGCAATACCAATTAGCAGAATTCCCGGAGGTGGTAAATTGAACCCATCGACATATATTCCAATAATCGTGTTGTGGATTATTATTTTTATTATGTTCCGCAATCGACGTGCAGTGGTCGCAAGACAAATCATTAAGAAAAGGAAAATGGAGGGCAATACAGAAATGAAAGAATTTGCAAAAAGATTTATTGATAAAGAGTGCTTGATTTCTTCGTTTGACAGTAACCATCAGTTTGAGGGCGTTATAAAGGAAGTAAGTGACAGTGCAATCCTCGTAGAAAAGAATGGAACTGTCGAAGCAATTAACCTCGACTTTGTTATCCGTATCAGAGAGTTTCCCAAAAACAAAAAGGGCAAGAAAAAGTCTGTTGTTCTTGATTGAATGGAGTGTTGATATGGACCAGAAAACAGTTGGCACAGTCGTGTCTGTGAAAAAGCAATGGTGGCTGAAGGTCAACACAAAGTCTGTTAGAATGCATGCTCTGGACGGTGCTACATTCCCACACATCATCAAGGTTAGCTATGTGGTCAATGCAACCGAGTATTTCAAGCGGAAATGGATCCGCGCCTGTGATCAGCCACCTGCAGTGGGTGCGGAAGTAACTGTGCTCTATGATGAAAACAAACCGAGCAAAAGCAAAGTGCTATAAAACCTGAAGGTAAGGAGGGCTGACTATGGGATTTTGGTTTTTTATGTTGGTAATGGGTCTTTTGTTTCCCGTTGTTATGATTCTATTTGGAACGATGTTTATGAAATCAGCCCCGAAGAAAACTAACTATATTTTCGGCTATCGTACCGATATGTCTATGAAGAATCGGGACACATGGGAGTTTGCCCATAAGTATTTTGGTAAGCTGTGGTTCCGCTTGGGTCTCTTGCTCATCCCGATTA
>JAGBGV010000350.1 GCA_017935805.1 Clostridia bacterium
ATGGAACTGTCTGTTTCCGCCGACGGTTTCCTCTACAATATGGTTCGCATTATCACAGGCACTCTTGTTGACTGTGCATACGGGACATTTGAGCCCTGCGATATCAAAAGAATACTTGAATCATGTGACAGAACCCGGGCAGGTAAGACAGCACCGCCGGACGGGCTTTACCTTGCCGAGGTGGAATACGACAGAAAAATAGATTGGCGAATAGATTAAACTGGAATAATGTACCCGGAGGTCAAAATGCCGGAAAGAAGCAAAAATTTGCAGGTATCCGTTGCAGGACGGATAGAACCGCAGATAAATAAATACTACCTGAAGGTCTCGCGGCGTTATCTTGTTGTGGGTGTTGTCTTTATGCTCATTTTGCTTTTGTATATCGGCTGTGTGACCGCATTTCTCGGGGATTATGTAACATACGATAATCTGAAATATCTTGCCCGCGACTTCAATGCCATGTCTCTTACATCGAACGCTGACTTTTCGAAAATTGTATACAACGGCAGTGATGACATGGCACTGGCTTACTTCAGAGGCGGACTAGCACTGTGTGACAACGATTCGTATATGTACTATGACACAGGCGGCAACCCACTTGTGGAAGAAAAGCTCAGTTACGGTATGCCGGTCCTCGCGGTGTCAGATAAGTATCTTATGGTGTATGACGTGGGCGGTAAGGAGTATTCGGTATATAACCAGCTTACCGAGATAATATCCCGCGAAACTACAGGAGATATAGTTGCGGGGGATGTGGCGGATGACGGCTCGTTCATTATTGCATCGCGCTCCCGTGAGACAAGATATGTAGTGGAGCTGTATAACCCGGGATTTTCCAAGGTAATGAGCATTTACAAGGAAAATTACGTCCTTGATGCGGCGGTTTCTCCTGACGGCAAGCTGATAGTTATTTGCTCCGCTGTTCCGTCCGATACAGACTTTAACTGTGAGATCGAGATTTGCAAACGGGGTCAGTCCGAGCCTGTGTCGATCACCACATACGAGCAGACCATGCCCCTTGATGTTTACACAATGGAGAACGGATTTGTTCTTCTGTGCGACAACGGAATATATTTCTTCAATTACGCGGGCGAGATCATGGACGGCATGAGCTTCTCGGGAATGAGACTGAAATATGCCGACATAAGCGATACCACGACCGCAGTTGTCTGCAGCGCCAATGCTCTTGGAAGTGAAAATCGCGTCGTTGCATTTGATTCTGTAAGCGGCGTGCCTATATACGACGAAACAATAAACTACCGTGTAACAGGTGTGTATGCCTCTGTGAACGTAAAGAACGCAACGGCATATTTCACAACTCCCGAATCTGTGATGAGGATAAACCCAGACGGCGGATTTGACGCGCACACATCTGATAAAGAAGTGCTTGCCGTTATCCCAACTGCGAAGGGCGCACTGGTCTGTGGAGAAAACGCTGCATACCCAATATTTGACGAGTAATGACCAATCATAATAATTATCCGGAGGTTCGATACTGTGAGTCTCGCACTTGATGCTATTATTCTGTTTACGGCAATATTTATTATATGGGCAGGCGCAAGACGCGGCTTTGTCCGTTCTGTTATGAGTATATTTACCGCATTTGCTTCCCTCGTGGCGGCTTATGCGTACACCCCTATGCTTTCGGTGTACATTAATGAAAAGCTGATACTTGAACCTATCACCGGAGACATTCATGCAACACTTATATCCCTCTCGAGAAATCCTGCGACAGATTCATTTGATCTCGGTACCGTTGCCACCAAGGTTCCGCAGCCTCTTGTTGATATTCTTGACAGATATAACGTGAATCTTAACGAGTTCCTTGACAAGATAAGCGGACTTATGGGTGTGGACGAGGAGACTGTGTACGGATTTGCTGAGGAGATTGCCGCTCCTACCGCAAATATTATTTCTGCAGTCATCGCGTTTGTTGTGCTGTTCTTTGCAGTAAGCATTGTTCTCAAACTGCTGACAGGCATTATTGACATGATCTTCAAGCTGCCTGTGCTTAAAGCAGCAAATACTGTTCTTGGTGTAATATTCAGCGTAGCTGAGGCGGCACTTGTTGTGTGCGCTCTGGCTGTCGCTTTGACATCACTTGTTGAGACTATGGGCTCGATCGATCCCGAGCTGTTTGGGGCGGACGTAGTGGAAAAGACACTTATCTGCCGCCATATCGACGATATTGGTATTTTCTCAAGGATCGGAGACATTTTGAGATAAGTCGGACGAGACAAATTTCTAATTTTTCAAAGGTAACTTAAACTATGATGATGTGTTCAAGATGTCACAAAAGAGTGGCAGTAGTATTTATCCGCAATATGAAGGATGGGGAAGAGAAGAGCGAAGGACTTTGCGTGAAATGCGCGAAGGAGCTCGGTATCAAGCCCATTGACGATATTATTGCACAAACCGGACTTGACGACGAGACCATAGAGCGTCTTAATAACGAGATGCAGTCTCTCATTGAGAGCGGTGATCTTAACATGGGGGATGAGAACGGTACAGCACCGCTGATCAATTTCTCAAAGCTCATGGGAGAAGGATTACAAGGCGGTGGCTCGAAGGAGAAAAAGTCCTCAAAGAAGAAAAAAGACGACAAAAAAGAGGAGCCTGAATACAAGTTCCTGAGTAACTATACAACCAATCTTACACAGCGCGCAAGAGAGGGTAAGCTTGACCGAATAGTTGGGCGTGACCGTGAGCTTGAGCGTGTTGTTCAGATACTTTGCAGACGGCAGAAGAATAACCCTTGTCTTATCGGTGAGCCCGGTGTAGGTAAAACTGCTATTGCTGAGGCACTTGCCCAGAAGATTGCGGCAAATGACGTGCCGTACAGACTGAAGGATCATGATGTGTGCCTCCTTGACCTTACCGCTCTTGTTGCGGGAACACAGTTCAGAGGTCAGTTTGAATCCCGTGTGCTTGGACTGCTCAACGATGTAAAGTCAAAGGGCAACGTAATGCTCGTCATTGATGAAGTTCACAATATCGTTGGTGTGGGTGACGCGGAAGGTAGCATGAATGCGGCCAATATCCTAAAGCCCGCACTTTCCCGCGGTGAGATCCAGATCATCGGCGCAACAACCCTCACCGAATATAGCAAGTATATCGAAAAGGATACAGCTCTTGAGAGACGCTTCCAGCCTGTTATGGTTAATGAGCCCTCTGTCAGCGAGACTGTGGAAATACTCTGCGGTATAAAAAAGTATTACGAGGACTACCATGGCGTAAAGATTGCGGGAAGCATACTTGAATCTGCCGCAACCTTGTCCGAGCGTTATATTACCGACCGTTATCTGCCCG
>JAGBGV010000351.1 GCA_017935805.1 Clostridia bacterium
CGATTACGTTTGCGGTAGCGTCGTAGCCCGAGAAAATGGGATAAACGAAAGAGAACACAACAAGAAATGCAAGAATAAGCAGGATAACGGTGTTGATCTTCTTGCGGAAGAACACGCGAAGAACCGAGCGCCAGTAAGAATATCTGGGCGCGGTAATCTTTTCCGCATCTGCAGCGCTGTTTTCAACGTGAGTGAACAGCTCCTCCTCAGACAAGCCGAGGTCAGTGAGATCTATTAAATTTTCATTCATATTTCTTTACCTCGCTTTACTGCTGAAAGAGATTCTCGGGTCTACGATAGACATAAGAATATCGCCGAGAATGATCGCTGTGATAGAAATGAGCGCATAGAAGAGAGTGAGACCTACGATAACGGCGTTATCATAAAGTGCGATAGCGTTGGTAAGCATATTACCTACACCGGGCACGTAGTAGATCTTCTCGGTAATGATCGCACCTACAAGAGAGCTGAGAATACTTCCGGGAATACCGTGAATGATCGGAATAGCAGCGTTCTTGAAGATGTGCTTTCTGAATATCTCGCCCTCGGTAAGACCGCCGGAGCGGGCAAACTTTACGTAATCCGAGTTCATCTGGTCGATCATGTAGCGGCGGAGCCACTTCATGAGGTTTGCAATGGAAGGCATTGCCAGGGACACGATGGGCAGGATATACATCAAGGGAGTTTCCTTCATCAGATCGAAATAGTGTGGCAGACCTGCCGCACGACCAAGTGCCTGAACCATGAAGATGTATGCAAGGGACGGGCAGGCGATGATGAAGATAATATAGAAGGTACCGATCTTATCGAGCAGCTTGTCCTTCTTTCTCGCCATAAGAATACCGATAGGAAGACCTACGCAGTACGCAAGAATAGAAGCGATAACGCCGATAACAAAGGAGTAACCCAATCTTGACTTATTCTGACGGTAAGGCGATACGTTCGTGTAATCGTCTGTGAAGCGGTCGGAAAGAATGGGAGTGGACAGATGTGTTCCGGCGGAAGAATAGGTAGCCGTATGCAGATCGTCAGCGCTCGACTCTGTAAGACCGGTAGGATAGGTCATAGTGGACTGAACGTAAGCACCCTGGGTCTGAACCATAGTGTCAAATACGTCCACGTTACGGTTTACGGAATAGGAGGTACCAAGTCTGATCGTCACCAGATTCTGATGGATATAGGGGAATCTGGAATCAAAGTAGAGCAGATACTTATGGCGGGTACCGTTACCCATGATAGCGGGAGAGAACTTCTTCTCCACCACCTCACCGGTTCCGTCTTCCGTGTTATATACGGGATCATAGAGAGTAAAGGTCAGACCTCTGTCCTCTATGTCATCTTCAACGTAATGAATATTATCAATGTTTACAAGTCTGCCAAAGAAGGAGAACATACGATTGATAATAGGTGTATCCTTGTATGCAAAGTATTGCTGCTTTCCTCCCAATGCAAGCTTGGTAGGCGTGAGCATTTTGGCATCAAGATAAAGCACCTTGTAGCCCTGAGCCTCATAGTGCTCCTTAAATTTTGCGACGTATTCCGCCACAACGCCGGAATTCCCGTCAACCTTACGTGCAATTTTTGCAGCATCGGCGCGGGTTTCCTCTGTTATTTCACCTGATTTTGCCAGTGCCATCAGATAATCTGTGTACTGAACGTAATCAAGGTATCCGTATTTTTCCCATTGCGAATACTTATACATTTCTCGGTCGTTATTGGACATCTTTGTGTAGATGCCGTCACCGTTAAATATCTTTTCGCGGTCGGTGAAGGTGAAGATAAGGATCATAACGATCGCAACGACCACAACAACCGAGAGAAGACCGAGAACGATTCGCTTAAGCAAATATTTTGTCATAATATCATTTCCCGATAATTTATTTTGAAAACCGCGCAACCGCGCGCGGTCAGGATTTGCAAAGTCAATTTATTATGTGTTAAAAATACCCGATTTCATGCGACAGAGGGGATAGAAAATTTCTATCCCCTCGCCACTTAAATAATCAGATCGTACCTAATCGGGTTAGAATTAGTACAGACCGATGCACTTGACCATGTAACCGCCAAGGAACATTGTGTCAAGGTATGTCTGAGGATCACCGTAGTCAGGACCCCAACCGGAGTTATCCATAAGGTTGAAGTTCATGTCGTCGCCTGCCTCAGGGAAGTATGTTGCGTAGTACCAGTTGTAAGCATCCTCGCCACCGCACTTGATAGTAACGATGTCAACGAGACCCTCTGTGGAAGCCTCGATAGACTGCTCGAGAGCAGCTGCACGGTTAGAATAGATATCAGAGATATCGTAGTAGGGAATCTCAAGCTTCAGAGGATTCTCCTTTGTGATCTCAACGTTGACAGCCTTAAGCTCTTCAACAGCCTTAGCAAGAAGCTCGCGGCTGTAGTCTACGTTGTACCATCCGTCGTAACCGAAGGAAGCACCGATGCCGCCATCTGCCTTAGGATCCCAAACCTTAACCTTAATGCCGTCAGCATCGAGCTGATCCTGCATGATCTGGCCGTAGAATGTGCCTGCAGCATATGTCTTGTCTGTGCCGTTGATCTTAACTGTTACTTCCTCATCGAGTTTAACGAAGTTACCGGGTGTGTAGGAGTTAACGAGAGAAGCGAACTTGAGGTCATCGCCAACAGTTGTTGCGTTGTAAGCACCTCTGTCAAGAGATGTTGTAAGAGCGAGACGGAAGTTCTTGTTCTGCATAGCCAGGTTAGCTCTAACCTTCTCAAGATCTGTGAAGGTTGTGGGAGCTACTGTCTCGTCGTTGTAGTTACCGTACTGTGCACGGTAAACGTTCATGAATACGGGGTAAGAAGTAGCGTCTGTAGAAGAAACGTAAGCATACTTCTCGAAGTTGCCGTCAGCCTTTGCCTTTGCAGCTGCATCGGAGTTAAGGCCGGAACCTGCGAATGTGCCGTCAACCATAAGGTCGTAGGACTCAGTTGCGTTCTTACCGGAGATGAACTTCCAGGACAGAGTCTTGATCTGAACCTTCTCTGTGTTCCAGTAAGAGGGGTTAGCTTCGAATACGATGGAGTTTTCAGCAACTGCACTCTTTACAAGGTAAGGACCGCAGTATGCGATGTTCTCGTGAGATGTACCGTATGTGTACTTGTCAGCGTCAGCAATAGCTGTTGCGTACTCTTCAACTCCGAATACACCGCCCTTGGACTCATAGAAAGTCTTAGACATAGGAGCGAATACGTTGTAGCCGAGCATTGTTGTGAAGTAGGATGTAGGAGCCTCGAGTGTGTACTCAACTGTGTACTTGTCAACAGCCTTAACACCAACCTCAGCGAAGTCAGTGATCTCGCCTGCGATGTACTCGGATGCGCCCTTAAC
>JAGBGV010000352.1 GCA_017935805.1 Clostridia bacterium
GAAATCATAATCCGTAATACCTCCGAGGATGGAGATAAAGCAGACTTCTGGGACAAAGCTGAACAGAACTTACTTATAGCGCTTATTCTCTACGTTCAGAGTATGAGAGATCCTATCACTAATGAGCTTCTACCGCTTCATGAGCGTTCTCTCGGAGCGATATACAAGATACTTTCAAGCGAAAGTGCAAAGAGTCTTGATGCAAAGTTTCAAAAGCTTCCACTTGATCATCCGGCAAGAGGTCCTTACGGCATCTTCAAGCAGGCCGCAAGCAACCTTTGGGGTAACGTTTTTATCGGTCTCGGCTCCCGTATGAATGTATTTCAAAATAAGCTTGTTGATAAAATTACGAAGTACCACGACATAGACCTGGAGCTTCCCGGTAAACAACCATGTGCGTATTTTTGTATTATTTCGGCGCAGGATACCGCTTATGAGTTTCTTTCCTCACTGTTCTTCTCAATGCTATTTAAGAAGCTGTCTGACTATGCACGAAAATACGGCGATGAACGAGGCAGGCTTCCTATAGAAGTAAACTTCATAATGGATGAGTTCTGTAATGTTGGTAAGCTCCTTGACTTTAAGAAAACTATATCCGTTGTCCGCGGTTACGGTATCAACTGTCAAATTATCGTACAGTCCATAGCACAGCTCTCCGATCGCTATCCCGTAAAGGAATGGGAAGAAATTGTCGGCAACTGTGACACGCAGCTTGTGCTCGGTTGTAACGATATGATGACGTCGGAGTACATATCCAAACGATGCGGTGCAGTGACCATTCAGCTTACAAACAGTATGGCACCGCAGACGCCTTTGTTCTCTCCAATCACAAGAGAGGTTACAGGCTACAGACAGACCAAGACTAACAATACAAGACCGCTTATGTATCCCGAAGAAATACTTCAGATGGATAACAAGCAGTGTCTTGTGCTCATACGCGGACAGAAGCCGCTTAAGGGGTTAAAGATCATTCCCGATGAGCTTTCGTCTTACAAGGATTTGAAATATACGAGAGTGTCCGAATACATCCCAAAATGGCGTGAGCTTGATGAAGAGCTTGAAAAGGAAGCGCATCACGATATAAACGAACATATAGCATTTGATGTTGAATCGGAAAGCGAAAAAGAAGATTTTACTCCTGAACCGCCTCGCAAACGGACACCAAGAAAATCTGCTCCGATACCTGAAAGTATACTTGCAACAAGTGGAGCAACAATGTATGACGATGGCGAATACACCGAAACAGATGCCACAGACATTATAAATAACTGAATACGGAGGATAAAAAGATGAACGTCTATAAAATAAACGACATTATAAGCTGCGACTTTCTCAAAATACCCAAATCATTATTTGCAAATCCAAAATACAAGAGCCTGTCATCAGATGCAAAGCTTAGTTATGCTTTACTCTATGACAGGCTTTCTTTGTCAAAACAAAACGGCTGGATTAACGAGAATGATGAGGTGTACCTCATATATACCCGTGAGGAAATTGCCGACGATATTGGAATTACATATAAAAAAGCGATCTCGGCTTTCAAGGAACTTGTAACGGCACAGCTCATAACCGAGCAGCGTTGCGGAAGGGGTATGCCCAACAGAATCTATATTGTTAAGCCCGAGCTTGATGCAGTACATGCCAAGAAGTACGTAAAGAGAGATAATTTAAGAACTGCCGATTCGGCATGTCTTGAGGGACAGCTTGAAAACGCAAATCCCGAGGAAATGCTTATAACTACAGAGGGTTTATATATTCCTGATATGCCGATTTCGGATATCAAGATATGCCAAAACGGCACATCAAGAACTACCCAAACGGGAGTTCAAGAAGTGCCAAATCGGCACCCTAATAAGACTTATAATAATCAGACTTATTCAAATCATACTGATTCAAGTCAGTCTGTCAGTCATAGCGTAATTGATAATACAGAAAGTGTGGACGGACAGACGGACGATGTATACAGCTTTGATGATATTCTTGAAAACTGCCAGCTTGACACTTTTGAGGAGGAAGAACAGAAAATCCTCTATGATGCTCTTGAAAGGCTCTTTTATTCCGAGAGCTTCAGAATTGGCGGTGCGGTCTTGCCTCGCAGGAAAGTCAGAAGCCGTATGTATGAGATAGACGTTTCAACACTTGAGTCAGCTATGGCAAAGCTTCACAAGAACGAGAAGCAGATCAAGAATATGACGGCTTACGTTATGAGCACCATTTTTAATTGTATCACCGAAGACTGCACGCTGCTACACGTTGATCCCTATCTTAATTCCTTGAGAGAGGTAAAAAAAGAATGAGAGGAGTGACATAGAATGTATCTTAATGCTTACCAAAGGTATGTCGAAGAGCTTATAGGCGAATACGAATCATTGCTATTAAGTCAACTGCTGAATGCGGTAAACTTCAAGTTTGGAATAGAGCTTCCGAGCATTGAGGACTACGCAAGGCAGATGTGCTACTACGGTGATTACAAAATGCTTGCTTATGGCAGTGATTATATTCTCCACGTTAAAGGCGGAGAGCCAAACTACGATATGATACGCTCCTTTGATGTTATGCAGTCATTTTTACCGCAGGTCATATGGCACAGAAAGAGTCGTGAGCCTGTGTCGATCCGCTTCTTTGTAAGCACCCTTGAGCATGACCGTGAAATATCTGTTATTCCCGTACAGCAAGGCAATGAGCGAATGCTCGCCCGATATGCAGACGATAAGTTTGAAGACCAAAAGTGCGAGGTAGTTATATTTCTTCTTGAAACAAAGGAACAGATGAAGCTGATAAAATCAACCTGCAACTACAGGTTTGCTCTTATTACCAAAGACGGCGTTGTGTTCTACAAGAAGGATGCACAGTGAGAAATAAAGGAGGTGGTTCCAATGGGAAACACAGCGTAAAACATAAAACGAATTTTTTACAGGAGGACACAGAATGAATTTTAACGAACTGGATTTAACTAAGCTTGACAAAAACCTGACCGATGAAGAACGAAATGAGTGGCAGGCAATCTATGCCTCATATCGAGGACAATCGGTTATCTCCGGTGAGGTTGCAGGCGTTGATTTGCACGAATTCGACATAATTCCCAAGGGCAAAAGAAAACCTGTCCGGAAAACCGTCAGATGTCTTATTATCATCAACTATCGTGTAAAGGTCATCATCCCGGAGACCGAGGTGTTTATCGAAGAACTTGACACAGGCTATCACATTCTGCATTCAATGTGCGGTGCAAAAGTAGACTATGTTATTACCCACATTGAACGTGAGGAAGGCTTTGCAATCGCATCACGCAAGCTGGCACTTGAAAAGATACGCCGTGCAAATTCAAGGCGGAGGTACAAACCGGGACAGATCGTTGATACCA
>JAGBGV010000353.1 GCA_017935805.1 Clostridia bacterium
CACCCTTCTTACCGTCCAGCATTACATTGTTTACAAGCTTTGTAACAAGCTTGGAGTTGTAAAGAGGATCCGGCAGAACATCTCTTTTTGAAATTTGACCTCTTCTTGACACTGTACTTCCCTCCTTCATTAAAAATATGAATTCATAGGTACTCGAAAGATAACCTCCCGTTCGTGCTGTCGGTCATATAAACATTTATCACTTATATGGGGACACTACACAAACGTCTTATCTGTGAGCTGTTTGCGTCTTATTTCTTAGGACGCTTTGCGCCGTACTTGGAACGGCTCTGCTTACGGTTAGCAACACCCTGAGCATCAAGTGTGCCGCGGATGATGTGGTAACGTACACCAGGCAGGTCACGTACTCTACCGCCGCGGATCAGTACTACAGAGTGTTCCTGCAGGTTGTGACCAACGCCGGGGATGTATGTGGTAACTTCCATACCGTTTGTAAGTCTTACTCTGGCGATCTTACGAAGAGCAGAGTTAGGCTTCTTCGGGCTTGTGGTTGTAACCTTGGTGCAAACACCACGCTTCTGGGGAGAGCTCTGGTCTGTAGGATGGTTCTTCAGAGTATTGAAACCCTGCTGAAGCGCCTGAGACTTGGACTTGTAAGGCTTGTCCTGTCTGCCCTGCTTAACAAGCTGGTTAAAGGTTGGCATGATTGTCCTCCTTTTCTTAAGTAATAAATGTTTATATACAACCGGGATCGCTCCCGAAAGTATGCAAAAATTTACGTTTTACGGTCATTTTCGGGCATAGCTAAAACATACCCAAAAATTGCGTACGCAGATATTATAGCATCAGCATACTCATTTGTCAATAGGAAATGGAAAAGACTTTCTCGGGATAATATAATATTCTCCCACTTGCACAATAAAAAATTCAAAAAATGCTGTTTTATTGGAGTATTTTTTGCACTCCCAACAAAGCAAAAGCTCCCTTTATAATATAATGTAGAAAAGCGCATGATTTCACATGGCTTTTTGAAAAAATTACACCTCAATTTCGCCTCACCCGCAGACAAAAATGCATAATTCCCCCTCTTCTCGGCAATCATATACAAAAAACGGGAGAAGAAATATGCACGAAATATGGAGCTTGAGCCGCGAAGCATACCCTCAAGTCGGCGGCAATATAAAATGCGGCGTGGCAGTAGTAGGCGGAGGACTTACGGGAGTGATCCTCGCATACCTGCTCTCAAAGCGCGGAATGGATGTAGCTCTGTTTGAAGCGAATAAGATCGCATCAGGCAAAAGCGGCCGCAGCACAGCCAAGGTCACCGTGGCTCACGGTTACAAATATGCCGAATTACACAGCAATCTTTCTGCGGATGTCGCACGAAAATATGCCGCTGCAAATATGGACGGTCTGCGATTTTTCAGGGACCATCTTGGCGAGCGCGAGAAAAAGATCATGCTGCTCTATTCCCTCTACGGTCAGCGGCGGCTGATGAAGGAATACTCCGCAATGAGAGAATGTGGAATCCCCTGTCAGTGGATGGATGCAGCAGAGGTTCCCCTGCCCTTCAAAACAGAGGGCGCCATCAAGTTAACCGATCAGTATGCCATTGATCCTGTCAGGTTTGCCGACAGTCTTTGCCGACTCGGTCGGTTTAAGGTATACGAAAACAGTCCTGCAGAGGTGGTTGATTCACATCTTCTTGTTTGCGGCGGACACACGATCACAGCGGACTGCGTTGCGATTTGCACCAATTACCCCACCCATGTTCCCACATCCGCTGCACCCATCAAGCTTTCCCGCAAAACCTCCCTTGCGGTCAAGATGCACAGCGATAGCGGATTCTCTATCCCGTTTGGCGTAATGGCATACGGAGTTGACGGCGGGTACGGCTACAGGCACGGCGACGATCCGCGGGAGATCATCATAAGCGGCGAGACATCCAGAGAAGCGCCTACTCCACTTGCGGAAGAGCGTCTGATACGCGCCGCGTTAGCTATTGCACCGGACGCAAAAATTGTGGACATCTGGACCAACAACGACACCTACACCCACGACGGTCTGCCGTACAGCGGTCGTCTGAGCTCAGGAATATGGGTTGCCTGCGGCTACTCTGCCTGGGGAATGACCAACTCCGCCGCTATGGCAATAGTCGCCGCCGAGCAGATCAGCGGGCACGATCCGTGGTACGCCGACGTGTTCTCGCCCGGACGCAACATTCTCCGCGGTGGGTCACGCGAGCTTGCAACTCATATGCAGACAGCCGTCAGCGGCATGGTGAAGCAGATGTCCTCCCCACCACAGGTGTCCCCCGCCGAGATCGAAGCAGGTCACGCGGCAGTTGTGTCCTCCCGCGGAAAACGTGCAGGTGCATACAGAGATACCGACGGTTCGCTCCATCTGGTAAGCCTCAAATGTCCACACCTCGGATGCGAGCTTCAGTGGAATCCTGCGGACAAGACCTGGGACTGCCCGTGCCACGGCTCCAGATTTACCTACACAGGCGAGTGTGTATCAAATCCTGCAAACAAAAGTATCCGGATTGAGTAGGATAATTACACATTGACTTAATCAAATTATTCTGATACAATAGTGGTATAAAATCCCTGCACAATGTGGAGAATATTGCATGAATCAGAATGAAGAATTATATCAAAATCTAACTGGAGTGGACATAAATAAACAAAAACACTTATGGGACGAGCGAGGCAAAGGATATTATGGTGAATACTGCGTCTTCAAGGAATTATTAAACAATATTCCTGGTTGCGCCAAATTTCTTATGAACCTAAATGTTCCTGTACAAGAAGGAAAAACCACTGAGATTGATTTATTAATGGTCCACGAAACGGGTATATATGTCTTTGAAGTAAAGCATTATAAAGGGACCATATATGGGGATGAAAACGGCCGCATTTGGACACAATATTTCCGCACCTCATCAAACAACACTTTCAACAATCCAGTAGCCCAAAACAACTATCATATTTTTGCTCTTGCAAAATTATTTCCCGAAATGCCAATTCACTCTGTTATAGTTTTTTCGAATCCAGAATGTGATTTGAGAGTTAATATATCCAGTCCGAGAATCCTTGTAACCAGACTGGATACATTGTGCGAAGATTTATCAAAAAAATTCTTATCTGTACATGATTGTTTGTTTGACATTAAACGCATCGATGAAGTATTCAACAATTTAAAAATTTACTCTCCTCTCACAGAAATTACTGTCCAAGACTCTAACGATACTATTATTCCCTTTAATAACTATCTGTCCAACATTCGCATTGATGTACAAAACAAAATAAACGATTTACAGAGTCAAGAAGAATTACTAAAAAAAGGTTATAAAACAAAAATTATAACACATTCAATTGCTTTGCTCGTTGTGATTTTGCTCAGCATAGCGATCTCAGTATTTATATGTACTAAGTATATAGAATACGAAACAAATGAGATGAGCATAAAAATTGATATCGCCGAAAAAGAAATGCAAGAAGCGATTGATACTCTTGAAGAGATGAAACAAAAATTCAAGCAAGTCAATCCAGTGAAAGATTCATACAGCAAATGGATAGCGGAATATATCGGCATATCCGGAATAAAGCTTGAAATGTCGAAAGACCACCCAAATGTCGCATTATTCACTTGTAAAATTAAGAATTCAAGCTCTCAATATGGTCTTCAATTGACAAAAGACACCTCTTACATCATTCATTTCACCGACGGAACAATAAATGAATACCCAATGTTTGGCGAACGGCTTAAATACAGCAGTGATCAAAGAATAGAGGCAAAATCAACGGCAAGTTTGGTTGTTCTGGAAATATTAAATATTGATAACATTGAGAACATTGAATATATAAAAATCAACAATATTTCAATATATGACAAAAGCGGAACAATAATTAAAGAAAAGGCTGAAGTGGAATTATACGCCCATCCCTAAACAAATCATCAAATATCCGCAGGACAACTTGCAGTCTTGCGGATTTTTTGGTATAATCATAGGGTAACTTTCCCCTCTCAACCGTCAGTTCTGCTGTTTTTTCTCCCACTCAACCGGCGGTATGTGGACTTATACCCCCCAAAAAGCTACAATGATATCGAAAGGAGACCACATATGGATCAGATAAAAATTGGATGCTTCATTGCCGAGCGCCGAAAAATGAAAAAGCTCACTCAGATGCAGCTTGCGGAGATGCTGAACATCACCGACAGAGCAATATCCAAGTGGGAATGCGGCAAGGCAATGCCTGACTCGTCGATAATGCTGGAGCTATGCGGCATACTCGACATAACAGTAAACGATTTATTAAGTGGGGAGGTTGTTACAGTGGAAAACTACAGCAAGGAAATGGAAAACAAGCTTATTGAAATGGTGAAACAAAAGGAAGAGGCAGACAAAAGGCTTCTGGTTCTTGAGGTGTTCATCGGCATTACAGTAACGGTAGTTCTTTTTGCCCTGATTTTTGTTGCCGCTTTTGTGGAGATGCAGACCTGGCTGAGAGTTTCTCTCATCGTGTTCGGCTTCGCTTTGTTCCTCGCAGGTTGCTTCTATGCAGTCCGTATAGAACAGGTTGCGGGATATTACGAATGCGGTCACTGCGGTCACAGGTACGTTCCGACGTACAAGGCAGTTAACATGGCAATGCACATGGGCAGAACAAGATACATGCGTTGCCCGAGTTGCGGCAAAAGATCTTGGCAGAAAAAAGTCATCAGCAAGGACTGAGTCCTAAACAACAAAATCCCCGACAGATTTTCGTCCGTCGGGGTTGTTTTTATTTTATCTGTACCACATGAATACTGTCATGTCGGCTGATCCACGGTTCGCGTATGCGTAGTAAGGGATAAGGCTGATACGCGCAGGTTCAAGGCTTTCGTCGAGCTCTGAGTAAAGACCTTCGCCCCGTCTTACCTTACGGTATCCGTTCACGGAAAGCTTCATGCAACCGCAAGTGTCGCAGAATTCTACCGACCAATCGGGGGACTCTGTATTGATCACAAGAGAATGAACATCGCCACCGTTGTCAATTCCCTCAGCGCAGTATACAACGGGACCGTACTGTACAGCAGCTCTGCCGCGGTTTGCACGAACTCTGTCGTCAGTGCAGATAAGTACAGGTCTCATCTCAAACTCTACAGTAATCTCGCCCTCTCCCACAAATACCGCGTAACCCTTATCCATCGTGTATTCGCGGCTTGCAGTAAACTTGTCGCACCAACCGGGCACACGAACTCGAACGGTCTTTGTTCCCTCGGCTGTGATGACTACCTTACCGCTTCTGGGGTAATCCGTCTTCTGCGTTACCTTAATGCCGCCGTCATTAAGAACGCTGTCGCCAAACTGGTTCACCCAAACGTCGCCCCCATCCCACAGGTAGAAGTACTGACCCATAGATGAAAGTGTGCGGTTAAGGTTAGGTGGGCAGCAAGAGCACTCGAACAATGTTGCACGTTTTTTGGTGGTGTGCTTGTTGATCACATCGGAAGGACCTCCGAATTCAAGCACATTCTGATAGAAGAATGCGTCTCCGGAAAGAGAAAGTCCCGCAATCATGCCGTTATACATCTCGCGCTCGATAATATCGGCGTATTTTGCTTCCAGCTCCATTTTGTTCATTCGGTGGGCAAAAAGCATCATCGCAATAGACGCGCAAGTCTCGTTATACGCAGTCTCGTTCGGCAGATAGTATCTCTCGCCGAATCTCTCCCCCTGGGGTACTGCACCGACGCCGCCTGTTACATACATCTTGCCCGTCACGATATCATCCCAGATGGCGCGGCAGGCTGTTTTCAGTGCTTCGTCACCGGTTTCATTGGCAATATCAGCCATCGCTGTGTACAAATATCCCGCACGAACAGAGTGTCCCACAGCCTCGTGCTGATCTCTCACCGGTAGCCATGACTGGGTATACTGATCCCTTCCCTCAGCTTCGATCTCGTTTGCTCCACGCTGGTCAACAAAGAATCTTGCAAGATCAAGCCAATCTTCATTCCCCGTGCAGCGGTACAAACGGTACAGAGCAAGCTCTATCTCCTGATGTCCCGGAGTGAGGAACTTGGGTTTGATGTCCGCTGTGCCGTCCATAAACACAGATTTGATATATCCCGCATACTTTTCCGCAATGTCAAGGAAGCGTCTCTTCCCTGTTGCCTCGTAATATGCCACTGCCGCCTCGAACATATGACCCGCACAGTAAAGCTCATGATGACTGCGGTAATCAAATCTTGCTTCCGGCTCTACTACGGTGAAATATATATTGAAGTAACCGTTCTCGTCCCGGTTTTTTTCGATCTCGTCAATTATGGCTTCAACCTTTGCTTCGAGCTCCGGATCCGCCTTGCGAGATAAGCAGTACGCCGCACCTTCTATCCATTTCACAACGTCGGAATCCCAGAAAAAGTGAGGCTTCTTTGGCTCCCCCTCTTTCCAGTCGCAACGAAACGCATCAATTCTGCCGCTTTCAGAAAATCTCTCATAAACCGCCGGAATGGTAACGTCACGGTTAAGATCCTCTTTTGCTTTCCAAAATCCGCCGGTCAGAGTTATTGCGCGATAGTCGGTTTTTTTACTTGATTTCATATTGACCTCCGTCAGTACATAGTCATACTCACTATACCAAATCCCGCCGCGTTTTGCAATAGAAAAGCTAGAAAAAACAAAAAATATCCCACCGATTTTGTCGGCAGGATATTTGTCATAGCTTTGTCACAAATCTTTTCAGCGTTTAATATTGTTCTTCACCAAGTTCTTCACAAGATATGCCCTATTTGCTCTCATATTTTCCAGTAATTTCTCTTCGTGATTTTTGTCTTCTTTTTCCACCCATTATATATCCTATCGCCATTGTGGGTATGAAAGGAACAGTTTGTATAAGCATGGAAATAAACATATAGTTGCCATACTCTTCTACCAAAGTACTTAAACCCGTATTCTCATGGGCCCCGGATATTATCATTGCCAACAAGCTAATATTTGTTGCGGCCCCAAAAGTTCTGTATCTAAAGATCACTGTAACAATGCAATATGTTAACCATGCAAGGCACATAGAAACTACGTTTTTCATATCGATAAGTTTGCTACTTGAAATGTTAGCCTTATAACCGTCCCTCAAGCACATTAGAAAAAGTGAAATCATTGAGGCAAGCAAACATACTATACACAACGCAATTGATTCTGCAGGGTTATCAAACAAAAATTTTATTGGTATGTTAGTTACAATCATAATAACCAACCCAATAAATGCTGCACTGAAAACATTTAATAAGTTTTTATAATATAGGTTTTTCATTTATCCTCCTAGCTTTTGATTATTTGCTAATGAATATGCAAGAAATAAATATATTACTTTATTTGCCGATAAGACCTTCACAAGATATGCCATATTTGTTCGCGATATTCTTTGCGTAACTCTTTCCGTCAGGAGAACGTCGATTGATTTTGTAAGTACATTCCATTGTTCCCTCAGCCACTTCAGCAACCAGATGATCTATCTTAGATTTCGAGTTTTCGTCAGAATTTATACCCTCCGCATCTTCGGACAAAGCGTGGAAATGAGTGGTGTAGATTCCTCTTGCCCCAATATAACTTATAGCGCGCAAAACCTCCCCCGACAGGGTAACGGATTCAAGCGGGTCGGTAGACGAGAACAATTCGTCAAGCAAAATCAAAGAATACTCATCAACCTCCGCAAACATACTCTGTATCTTTTTGCATTCCTCAACCAGTCTGCCGTCTTGATTGATAGAGCGATACCCCGGAAGTTCAATAAATATGCCGCTTACAGGGCTAATTTCAAGCTTACTTGCGGGCACGGGCAGTCCGACTTGCGCCATAATCTGAATGAGTCCAACAGCGCACATATATACAGATTTACCGCCGTTATTTGCGCCTGTGAGAAGAAAGATGCGACCGTTTTCATCAAATGTTAAATCGTTTTTTACAACCTCTTTTTTATCCTTTGACAGCGCCATATTAATCGCAAGCACAGGATTATACAAGTTGACGGCACGAAAAGCTTTTTCTTCCATTGGTCGATAAACCGGCTTAGATATATTCAACTTCAGCTTTCGCATGTTTGATATTATCTTAGTGCCACTCGCAATAAACTTCATATCGGGTAATGCAGCAATAAGAAAATCAATATGATCCTTCAAATACTTATCAAGCTCCGGCTCCCACTGCTTTATCTCGCGTTTGAATATCTTATTAAGCGCAGAATACAACGCACCGTTTAAGATTTCATAATCCCACTCACCGCATACTCTCTTGGGAGCAACAAGTGGAGCTATTGAAAGAAGAGGATCTCCCTCAATCACATCTGCTCGGAGTATTCTGTCTATAAGTGCACCCGATTTAACATATCTGTCATTCACCGACAGTATTCCGGACTCATATGGAGCAAACGATGCGTCAAAGTTGAACCCTATAGAGATGCTTTTGACATTGCTGATTTTTGAAAGAAGTTTTGCTGTTCCGTCTTTCAGTTTTGCATATTCATCTGAATTCTTTATAAATGATACCTCATTGAACCACTCTATGTAGTCGCCGGAAGTAAACTTACTATTGTTTTCATCAAAGAAAGCTGCCAATTTGTCAATAACTTCGAAATATAGCTCAAGCTCTTTTACGGAATAAAGACCGCGTTCACTATCTGTCACGCTATTCTGCAGTCTGATCATCTCATAGATATGATCAAGCATCTTTATAGCGTCATTCAGCAACTTGTCAAGACCGTTAATTGAGGCAGTGTCTACAAACATCTTGCTTCTGCGTTCCAAAACTTTTTCGTCAACAGTCAAATAGTCAAGAATATTATATCCGCGATAATACAGTATTGTTTCAGCACCAAGTATTTTCAGTATATCCGGAGTGTATTTTACATCATTTGTTTTCTCGACCAAGCTTCTCATAGGTTACCTCCCGTTAAATGAAGTTGTTGATTAAAAGAAATGTTAGCACACCAATAGAAAACTGTGTCCCCGCTATTATTATAAAAACGATTCTTGAATAATAGCATTTCCAGAAATTATAGACGAACACCGTCCATGCAACACCGCCAATAAAAGCAAATATGCTCCAGATAATATATGCACCCTTAAAGAAAAAGCCCGCAAACCACCATATAAAGCCGAGAAACAGCATATATACGACAAGCCGCAGGCGTGGAATCTGAATATGCTGCTCACCCCTCGGAGCAATAATTTCCATCATTTGCTCAAAAGTTTTCATAAATCCCACCAAGTCATTTCTTTTTCTTCGGTATATCCTTTTGTTAAATACTTCGGGCGGTTTCTATTCCATATAAGAATAACTATTAATACCAGGATATAGTAAAACACCATAAACATCGGTATTGATACAACATGCCCGCCCGGACTCATTGTAACCTTACCGAGTATTCTTCTTTCCATACCGCCGCCGAACACGAATGATGCAGGAATATAGCAGATGCAATAGTACAGAAGGTCACTTTTCATATGCTTTTTGCAGTAGTACGAGGCTTCCTTAAAGAGAGAAAAATGTTCTTTGGAATGAAGCTGAACATCGTATTTTCTCTCAGTATCGCGGTGAAGATACATAACGGCGAATATTGCGTAAAACACAACAACATAGCAAATATTCATTGCGGTAAATACCGGCATATATGAGTCTGCCACAACATAGTTTTCTCCGAAAAGCCATATGAGAATATCAGTAGCCAACGGCATTGCAAAAACGGTTGGAATATACCCAACGGCAAATGCGACTATCTGAGCGAGGATATATGCCGTTATGAACTCTCCGAAATTGGAAAAGGATATTTTGCTTTTTTGCTTTTTCAAGTCGCCACCTCCTCACTGTATTTATTATATACCATCTGCAAAGATCAGTCTATATTCAAAAAAGCGACTAAAACTAACCAAATAGTTTAGCCAAAGAGAGTGCTTTTTTGCAAAATATATGTTATAATTAATAATAACTCTTGTAGGAGGAAACCTATGACCATCGGAAAACGCATCAAGGAGCTGCGCCATAAAAACGGCGTTACACAAGATAAGTTAGCAGAGTATCTTGGCGTAACATATCAGGCAGTATCAAAATGGGAACGTGACGTAACTTCCCCTGACGTGACTATGCTCGTTCCTATCGCTACATTCTTTGGCATTGATCTAAACGAGTTGTTTGATTTTGACGGTACCCGCGAGCAGACGGACGTAGAAGCATACATAAGAGAAAGTAATTCATACCCCGGCGAGGATAATCTGCGAAACGTTCTTGCAGTATGGAGACGCGCCGCCGCTAAATATCCGCGCAACTTCACCTGCCTCAGTAAGCTTGCCTGGGCAGTCTATATAAATGCGCTGTACTCAGATCCCGCCTTCGGAGGTGCAACTGATGCAACATTTGAAGAAGCGGAAACTATATGCAAACGGATAATAGATGACTGTACCGACGACCGCATAAGAACCTTTGCACTGTCAACTATGGTCAAAATATATTCGGAGCCATCATCCCCTCTTTGCAATGAAGCTGAAGCTTTGAGAATAGCTGATATCCTTCCGGGAATACAAAACACCAGCCAGTATTTACGTCGATATGCCCTGCGCAACAATTATGAGAAGAGAGAGATTGAGCGGCGCAAATGCACGGTCATGTTTATGCATTATCTGATTGAAAATCTGTCTCTTTGGGGGTACGGAGATGCACAAACACAAATTTGCTCAATCGATGCAGTTATAGCCTTGATAAAAGCGATACTGTCTGATGGGAATTATTTGAATTTCAATGATTATATGGCAGGCGCACATATTAACCGCGCAGTTTTGCTTGTTAAACTCGGTAAGCTTGACGAAGCTATGGATGACTTGCATGAGGCAAGACGTTGGTCAAAAGAATACGAGAAGTTACCCGAGGGCAAGCTGACTCATTCATCTCCTCTTGTGAAGGGTGTGGAGATCAACTTTGTTCATCCCCGAAGCAACGCAACTCCTGCCGAGTTCATTCTCCGTGACCTTGAAAGAGATTGCTTCTCTCCACTGTTTAAGCGAGATGACTACAAAACTCTTATCGGCGAGATCAGACAAGAGGTGGGAAAAGAACATGCAAGTGAAGAATGCTATAGGGATACTCCAAGGGTATATAAATAAAAAACGCACCTTCTCTCAGGAAGATGCGTTTTCTCATAGCATTGTCACAAATTCAGCGTATTAATATCTTATCAAATATGTTATTTGGTTTATATTAAGCCGCAAGGCATTGTTTTCTCTGTAACTCTATGTTATTTTGCGTAGTCGATTGCTCGGCTCTCGCGAATGATGTGGACTTTGATCTGTCCGGGGTATTCGAGGTCGTTTTCGATCTTCTTAACGATATCTCGTGCGATGATAGTCATCTGGTCATCATCAACAACATCGGGCTTAACCATGATTCTGATCTCACGTCCCGCCTGAATAGCGTAGGACTTTTCAACGCCGTCAAATTCGTTTGCGATCTCTTCAAGCTTGGTAAGTCTCTTGATGTAGTTTTCCAGATTTTCACGTCTTGCACCGGGACGGGCTGCGGAAATTGCGTCTGCCGCCTGGACAATAAGAGCTGTGATGGACTGTGCTTCCACGTCGCCGTGGTGAGCTTCTATTGCGTTAATAACTTCCTTGGATTCTTTATACTTGCGTGCAACCTCAACACCGAGCTGAACGTGTGAGCCTTCAACTTCCTGTGTGAGTGATTTACCAACGTCATGGAGAAGACCTGCGCGCTTTGCGAGAGTGCTGTCTACGCCCATTTCGTCTGCGATGATACCGGCGAGAAGTGCAACCTCAATGGAGTGAGCAAGCACGTTCTGTCCGTTGCTGGTTCTGTACTTGAGTCTGCCGAGGAGCTTGACCATTTCGGGGTTGATACCGTGGATACCAACATCGTATGTTGCTCTCTCACCCGCCTGCTTGATAGTTGTTTCAACTTCGCGGCGTGCCTTTTCAACAGTTTCTTCAATTCTTGTGGGGTGGATTCGTCCGTCGCTGATGAGCTTTTCAAGCGCAAGTCTTGCAACCTCGCGGCGAACAGGGTCAAAGCTGGATACTGTAATTGCTTCAGGTGTATCGTCAATGATAAGGTCAACACCGGTGAGAGTCTCAATAGTTCTGATATTGCGTCCCTCGCGTCCGATGATCCTACCCTTCATTTCCTCGCTGGGAAGAGGAACAACGGAAACGGTGATCTCAGATACATGGTCTGCGGCACATCTCTGTACTGCAAGTGCGATGATCTCGCGTGCCTTTTCGTCTGCTTCCTCCTTGAACTGCGCTTCAAGCTCAGTGATCTTCATTGCCTGCTCATGCTTGATCTCACTCTCAAGCTTTGCGATAAGAGACTGTCTTGCCTCATCCGCAGTCATGCCGGATATCTTCTGGAGTAATTCGAACTGCTCTGACTTGATCTTCTCGATCTCAGCTTTCAGCTCGTCAGTTTCCTTAATTTTCTTGTTTAATGTTTCGTCCTTTTTCTCAAGTGCTTCGGTCTTACGGTCAAGTGTTTCTTCCTTTGTCTGTACACGGCGTTCCTGACGTGTCAGCTCGTTACGTCTTTCCTTGAGTTCAAGCTCGAACTCGTTTTTGGTCTGGAGAATTTCTTCTTTTGCTTCCAGCAGAGCTTCCTTTTTCTTGGTCTCCGCTGCTTTTATTCCGTCCTCGAGAATTCGTCTTGCCTGCTGTTCAGCGTCACCAATGGTCTTCTCTGCGGACTTTTTGCGATATATTATTCCGATGGCAATGCCTACTATCAGGCAAGCAACACCGGATATAACAGCTGCTAAAATTGGGCCCATACCGCACCTCCTTTGTGTTGTGGTATTGTCTTGATTTGATTGTTATTCGTTTGTGTTTGTGGATTTGCTTATTTGTAAGTTGTCGCAATATTTAAGATTCCGTGGAAGTTAATATGTCAATATCATACTGATTCGTTCAGAAAATAAAAACACACTACTTAATATTATAACGCGAATATGCCTCAAAGTCAAGACAAAATTGCTCTGTATATAGGGATATTGTTTATTTTTTTGTGAATTTTCCTCCACATATTGTGGACTTTCCACTCTGAGTCGGGCAATAAACCTCATGCTTGGGAAATCAAAGGTTTTTTGTGCGCACCCCCTTGACAAACGTCCAAAGTAGTGGTATAATAATTAGGCAACAAGAGGAAGCCCCCAGGGGAATAAGTGCCGGAGTGGCGGAATTGGCAGACGCCCGGGACTTAA
>JAGBGV010000354.1 GCA_017935805.1 Clostridia bacterium
ATTCAAGCATACCGGACTTTTCCCGGAGCAGGCAACAAACTGGGATTGGTCATCGGGACTTATAAGAAATTCCGTAAAAAACGGCAAGCAGCCCAAGGTGCTTAACCTTTTCGCATACACCGGAGGAGCGACAGTTGCCTGTGCTAAAGCAGGTGCAGCTCTTGTTCATGTGGACGCATCAAAGGGTATGACACAGGCGGCTAAGGAGAATATGCAGCTTTCGGGTCTCGGAGAAGCACCGTGCAGATATATCGTTGATGACTGCCGAAAGTTTGTTGAACGGGAAATTCGCCGCGGAAACAGATATGACGGCATTATCATGGATCCTCCCTCATACGGCAGAGGACCGAACGGAGAAGTGTGGAAGCTTGAGGAATGTGCTGCTGACCTTATCGAGCTTGTGGTTAAGGTGCTGTCCGACGAGCCGCTGTTCTTCCTTATCAACTCATACACTACGGGACTCTCTCCGTCGGTTATGCAGTATATTCTCATGCGCGCACTTCCCGAAAAGCTCCGCAAACGTGCAAAGGTTGACGTTGGTGAGACTTGTATCCCTGTGACAAACAGCGGACTGCTGCTCCCAAGCGGTGCATCGGTGAGAGTATCATTCGAGTAAGAAAATATTACAAAGGATTCAGATATGAACTCCATTATTAAAGCAGAAAATTTAACTTTTTCATACCCGGGAGACGAGGACTCAAAATCTGTTCTTGCTCTGCGCGGTGTGTCATTTGAAATAGAAGAAGGCTCATTTACCGCTATACTCGGTCACAACGGAAGCGGTAAGTCTACTCTTGCCAAGCTCATGTGCATGATCAATATGCCCGAGAGCGGTAAGCTGTGGGTGATGGGCAAGGAAATGACCTCTGAGGACATAACTGACGAGGACATACTAAACGCAAGACGTGATGTGGGTATGGTTTTCCAGAATCCCGACAACCAGATCGTTGCTACCATCGTTGAAGAGGACGTTGCATTTGGATGTGAGAATCTCGGACTGCCACCGGCGGAAATACGCAGAAGAGTTGACAAAGCACTCTCTGATGTTGGTATGACAAAATACGCACGCCATCCTGCAACAGACCTTTCCGGCGGACAGAAGCAAAGAGTCGCAATTGCAGGAGTTATCGCGATGAAGCGACGCTGTATAATTTTCGACGAATCCACCGCAATGCTCGACCCTATGGGCAGACGTGAGGTAATGAAGATCATACAGAAGCTGAACAAAGAGGAAGGCATTACCGTTGTCCTCATCACTCACCATATGAACGAAGCGGCAAAGGCTGACCGAATCATTGTGATGAACGAGGGAGAGATCATCCGCGACGGCACACCAACGGAGGTGTTCGGCGATCCCGAAAAGATGTGGGAAGCTGATCTTGACGTGCCACAGACAACGGAGCTGCTATACAAGCTGAAGAAGGCAGGGCTTGACTTGCCTCTTGACGTGTTTGACGTTCACAAATGCGCCGCTGCCATTTCTGCAGAGGTGAGACGCAAAATGGAGGCGCATAAGTAATATGGCAACAGTAGAACTCAGAAATATCTCATTCACATACAATAAAAGCACAGAAACATCCCATAAGGCACTTGATAATGTGTCACTCAAGATAGACGGCGGCATCACCGGTCTTATCGGACATACGGGAAGCGGAAAATCCACTCTCGTGCAGATGATAAACGGACTGCTGAAGCCGGATGAAGGACAGGTGCTTCTTGACGGCCGTGATATATGGGCAGACCCGAAGAAGATCCGCGAGGTTCGCTTCAAGGTAGGCCTTGTTATGCAGTATCCGGAATATCAACTTTTTGCGGATACAGTAGGCGAGGATATCGCATTCGGCCCGAAAAACATGGGAATAACAGGGGATGAGCTTGACCGCAGGGTTAAGGAATCCGCACGCTTTGCAGGACTTGACGAGGAATTGCTCTCAAAATCTCCCTTTGAGCTCTCAGGAGGTCAGAAGAGAAGAGTTGCCCTTGCGGGTGTTCTTGCCATGAGTCCCGAGGTGCTTATTCTTGACGAGCCTGCAGCAGGACTTGACCCGGCAGGTCGCCGTGATATTCTCGGTGGTATCAAGAAATATTCACGCGAAAGCGGAACTACAGTTATTATCGTCAGCCACAGCATGGAGGACATGGCGATGTACTGCGATGATATCGTAGTAATGGCGAATTCGAAAATTTTCATGTATAAGTCGTGCGCTGAGGTGTTCTCCGAGCATCGAGAGCTTGTTGCGGTCGGACTTGATGTTCCCGGTATCACAAGAGTGGCATCGGCCCTTGGCGAGCTTGGTATAGATATCGGTGAAGACGTCTATACGGTTGACTATGCAGTTGAGAAGATTCTTGAATTTGTGAAAAACGGCGCTGTACGCGAAAGCGAAGAAAAACAGGTATAATTCCGCAGAAAGGCGGAGGTCTTATGAAATCAGATATAGTATTCGGGCAGTATGTGGAGGGGCGCTCGCTCATACACAGACTTGATGCCCGTATCAAGATAATAATTGCAATTTTATATATAGTGGCAATATTCCTGGCAAAAAGCGTGACGGCGTTTGCGCTGCTTGTTGTTCTTGCAGGAGTATTTGTCGGCATGACAGGAATCTCCCCAAGGCTGATCCTCAAGTCAATGAAGCCGCTGCTGTTTATCATAATTTTCACTGCGGTGATAAACATCTTCTGGATGAGCGGAAAGAATCTGCTTGTTGAGTTCTGGGTGATCAAGATTTACCTTGAGGGTGTAATCAACGCGATCCTTATAGTGCTGCGCATTATGCTGCTTATCATTGCGACATCGGTGTTTATGACTTACACTACCACACCCCTTGCACTTACAGACGCGCTTGAGCATCTCCTCTCTCCCTTAAAGAAGATCCGAGTGCCTGTTCATGAGTTTTCCATGATGATGACCATAGCACTTCGATTCATTCCCACGCTCATTGATGAGACACATAAGATAATCAACGCACAGACGGCACGCGGAGCAGATTTCACCTCAGGGAACATCATCAGACGTGCGAAGGCGCTTATCCCGATCCTTATTCCCCTGTTTATTTCCGCATTCAGACGCGCGGACGAGCTGGCTACCGCTATGGAATGCCGCTGCTATACAGGCGGAGAGGGCAGAACACGAATGAACGTACCGAAAACCGACGCTAAGGATTGGCTATTCCTCGCCGGAGTAATAATTATTGGCGCGGCTGTGGTGCTTCTCAATATTTACGTACCCATTTATAAATTGGCGGTATAACAATGAAGCTGTTACTGAAGATAATGTACGACGGATCGGCTTATTCGGGATATCAGTCCCAGCCAACGCTTCCGTCTGTCCAGTCTGCGCTGACAAAAGCTGTGTCCGATTGCTTTGGATACCGTTGTACCGTAACGGGATGCAGCAGGACTGACGCTGGCGTTCATGCACTTGGATTCTGTGCCGCTGTTGAACCGTACGGTGAGCATGATGCAGAGTGGCTGTCCATCCCTGTAGGCAAGGTACATCGAGCACTTTCGAGATTTTTGCCCTCTGATATATCCGTGTGCGGAGAGGCGACGGGGGATGATGACTTTCACCCGCGATACAGCGTGAAGTCAAAAAAGTATATCTACAGAATGTACGATTCAGTTTACAAAG
>JAGBGV010000355.1 GCA_017935805.1 Clostridia bacterium
GCTTATGAAGGCGGCTATGCTATCGGTGCGTTCAACATCAATAACATGGAAATCGTTCAGGCTATTACTGAAGCAGCAGGCGAGCTCAGATCTCCCGTTATTCTTCAGGTTTCCGCAGGCGCAAGAAAGTATGCAAAGCAGGAATATCTTCTCGCTCTTGCTCAGGCTGCTATCAAGGATGCTGACGTTGACCTCGCTCTTCACCTTGACCACGGCGCAGACTTTGATATCTGCAAGGCTTGTATCGACGGCGGCTTCACCAGCGTTATGATCGACGGCTCTCACCACAACTTCGAGGACAACATCGCTGTTACCAAGAAGGTAGTTGACTATGCTCACGAGCGCGGCGTTACCGTTGAAGGTGAGCTTGGCGTTCTTGCAGGCGTTGAGGATGACGTTGTTGCTGAACATTCTTCCTACACAAAGCCCTCCGAGGTTGAAGAATTTGTAGCTCGCACAGGCGTTGACTCCCTTGCTATCTCCATTGGTACAAGCCATGGCGCATACAAGTTCACACCCGCACAGTGCACAAGAAACGAAAAGGGCATCCTCGTTCCCCCGCCGCTTCGTTTTGACATTCTTGAAGAGATCATGGAAAAGATCCCCGGATTCCCGATCGTTCTTCACGGCGCATCCTCCGTTCCTCAGGAATATGTTCAGGAGATCAACTCCATCGGCGGCAGACTCCCCGACGCAGTTGGTATTCCCGAAGAACAGCTTCGCCGCGCTGCTACTCTCGCAGTATGCAAGATCAACATCGACTCCGACATCCGTCTTGCAATGACAGCAGGTATTCGTCGCGTTCTCAACGCACAGCCCGATGTATTCGACCCCAGAACTTATCTTACCGTTGCTCGTGCAGAGGTTAAGAAGATGGTTGCTCATAAGATCCAGAACGTTCTCGGTTCCGCAAATACTCTTTAATCCAAGCTTTACAGTGGGACAGCAGACAATCCGTTTGCTGTCTCCTTTTGTTAATTGATCCATACAACTACAGAGAGGTTATTCATGAAGTGGAGCGGTGAATACAGAATAATTGCAGGCGATGTTGACTGCAACGATATCGTATCTGCGTCGAGTATATTCAGATATATGCAGGAGGCGGCAAACAGCGCAATGGAGGCTGACGGTCCTTCGTACAACGAATTGTTTGACCAAGGACTTGCATTTATTTTGAGCCGCATGAGAATGAGCTCCTACTCACCTATACGGGCTCACGATAATGTTGTTGTGCAGTCATGGGCGTGCGAATCCCGTGGAGTACAGTGGAATCGCTGCTATAGAATCCTGCGTGACGGAATGATCGTTGCGGAGGCTGTATCCGTATGGGCTCTGTGCGGAGTTCATGATAAGAAGCTGCACCGTGTAAACGAGTTCGATTTCGGATACAGAACTGACGATATGATCGAGCTTGATATGCCTGCAAGATTCAAGATCCCGGATGATGTTGAAATGAAGCTTGTAGGTGAGAGAACGGTTGAATATGCAGATATCGACTTGAATGGCCATATGAACAATGCTCATTATCCGGATGTGCTTTGCAGCTACATAGGGGCGGATATGTGAGGTCAGAGAGTGATTTCAATGGGTATATCCTATGTTTCCGAGGCACCTCTCGGAGAAACTTTGAAAATATATTCCGGTGTCAGCGACGGCGTGTACTATGTTCGCACAAAACGCGAGAACGGTCAGGTCAACGTTGAAGCCGAGATCATGCTTGAGGCAATTTGATTATGAAAAAATTAATTTCTGTTGTACTTGCGGTAGTGATGCTTCTTTCGGCATTCAGCATGACTGCTTGCGATAATTCGAAAGAGGTGTCTACTACCCCGGTAGTATCTACTGAAAACTTTACCATAACAAAGGGAATGTTTGCGTATTACTTCAATGTAATGTACAGTGGATATGCTGATTCTCTTGAGAGCCTTGGAATAGACAAAAACGTATCATTGAAAGATCAGGCATGCATCTATGTTCTCAAAGGAGAAAAGACCTGGTTCACTTATTTTGTCGAGATGACAAAGGACCGCGTTGCCTCAAAACTTGCGCTTTGCCAGGAAGCTTACAATGCAGGTGTAACACTTAGCGAGGATGAGATAAGCAATATCGACTCATACATGGCTGATATTTCTGAGGCGGCGAAGAATTACGGCAAAGGCATAGATGAATATGTTTCGCTCGTAATTAATAACCCCTTTTCCGGAGTTGAACTACGCAAATGCCTTGAAATGGACGCGCTTGCAGCAAAATATGCCGATGAACTTTACAGCACCGCGGTCTTTACAGATGAAGAAATAGAGGCATATTACCAGGCAAACAAATCTGCTTATGACACAATGGATATGTACACGTTCACCGTGATTGCGGATAAAACAGATCCTACTGATGTTGAACAGGTTCGAGAGAAAATTAAGACTTTTACCGAGTCTGCTACGGTGGAGACATTCCCCGATCTTATTCGTGAATATATCGAGCAGGACTACGCGGACAATGATCTGGAGATTACTGATGCTGACCGCGAGAGTATAGAGAGATATGTAAGCAAATCCTTAAACAGGGGTGTTGGCAAGTTCGACTTCAAGATTGCCGATACCGCAAGCTGGGCAGAAAAAGCCAAGGTTGGCGACACATACCTTGAAGAGAATGACGGAACATTCACCGTTTATCTGGTTGTCAGAGAGTTTTCCCGCGACAGTACATTTACCAGAAATGTTCGCCACGTTCTTTTCTCAAATGATACTTACAGAGATGATGCTATTCCCACAAAAATCTATAATGAATGGGGAGACGGTGGATTTACGGAAGACGGTATCATTAAGCTTGCTAAAGAATACAGCCAGGATGAAGGCTCGGCTGAAGATGGAGGACTTTACACAGAAGTTGTATACGGAGAAATGATCACGGAGTTCAACGCATGGCTGTTTGATGAGAGCAGAGTGCCGGGAGATCATGGAATCGTTGAAACGGAATACGGCTGGCATCTCATGTACTATGTAGGCGAGAATAATGTTCCTCTTTGGAAGGTCAGTGTTATCGCTGATTTAACTGACAAGAGATATGATGATGTCATTGACGCTTATTATTATGATTTCGTTTATGACGAGGCTGTTATCGCCGATCTTGAAGCTTGATTGCTGATTATTTCGATCGAGGTGATCTTATGAAGAGAATCCTATCTATATTACTTGCAGGTCTAATGCTTGTTTCGCTGCTGTCATTTGCATCATGTACTGCAAAAGATGCGGAAAAGCTGATAGATGATGCGCTGGACGTTGCGCTTGATTATCTGAATGATGAAAGCACCGGCGCAACAACGGAAAAACCTGATTCAAGTAAGCCGATACTTGGCGAAAACGAAACCTTTGATGATAAGGAAAGAGTCGCACTGTATATTCATTTGTACGGCAAGCTTCCGTCAAACTATATCACCAAAGCAGAAGCGGAGGCACTTGGCTGGACAGGTGGCTCGGTTGAGAAATATGCAAAGGGAAAATGCATCGGCGGCTCGAAATACGGAAATTATGAAGGTAAACTGCCTAAAAAGTCCGGCAGAACTTACTATGAATGTGACATTGACACGTTAGGTGAGTCATCCCGCGGTGCAAAGAGAATCGTTTACTCTAACGACGGCTTGGTTTACTATACTGACGATCACTATGAGACATTCGAACTTCTATACGGCGAGGAATGATATATGAATTACAAACTGATAGATCTTTCGGCGGTAACTACAAAAGAGGAGCTGTTCGACACCATTGAGGACGGTCTTGATCTGCCTGTTTATTTTGGCAAGAATCTCGACGCACTTCACGATATGCTTGCTCACAGCGATATGGTTCTGGAGATTCACGGATTTGATGAAATGAAGGAAAAACTTGGAGGGTATGCAGATGCGCTGGCAGGTATGCTCCGCGATACAGAGGAAGAATCGAAGAGCTTTAAGGTAATAATCAGATAAAAAAAGAGGACGGGCGACCGTCCTTTTGTTTTCTTGATTTCTGTCATACAAAACAAAAATCCCTACGGCAATCCGCAGGGAATCTTTGAAGGGTGATTGATGGGGTTCGAACCCACGACCTCCAGGGCCACAACCTGGCGCTCTGACCAGCTGAGCTACAACCACCATATGCCGAATTTTTACGGTAATCCGGCTAC
>JAGBGV010000356.1 GCA_017935805.1 Clostridia bacterium
AACAGCGTCCACCATGTGCTCGAGCACTTTAGGACCTGCGATACCGCCTTCCTTATTGACGTGACCTACGATGATCACCGAAGCACCGTCATTTTTCGCACGATTTATGAGCATGGCAGAGCATTCGCGCACCTGTGTCACGCTTCCGCTTGTTGAGGTGGATTCGTCGGTGTACATAGTCTGAATGGAGTCAACGATCATGATGTCAGGCTTTATTCTGTCATACTCTGAGAGAATATCATCAATATTCGTTTCCGTCAGCACATAGAGATATTCAGCGTTCACTCCGAGGCGGTCCGCGCGCATCTTAAGCTGACCTTTCGATTCCTCGCCGGATACATACAGCACCTTGCAGGAGTCACCGATCTGTCCGCAAAGCTGCATCAGCAAGGTGGACTTGCCGATACCGGGCTCACCTGCCAACAGGATGACAGACCCCTTAACAAGACCGCCGCCGAGCACGCGATCAAATTCATTGATACCTGTACTGTGGCGGAGATATTCGGGAAGCTCAAACTCTCCGAACTTTACTGCGTGCTCCCGTTCTCCTCTTGCGCGAGTGGGAGACTTGCCGCCGGAGGTCTTTTGCGGTGCGGTATATGTTTCCTCTGTGAATGTGTTCCATGCGTTGCACTGAGGACATCTTCCCAGCCATTTTGCACTTTGATAATCACATTCGGAGCAAACGTAAACGGTTTTCGATGATTTCATTATGTAACTCTCATTCTGAATGATTTATTACATTAATTATACCGCGAAAGGTTCTCTCTTGCAAGAGTTTTCGCTATTTTTCTGCCGCAATCAAGTATTCCGCGCAGGAAGAGAATATCACAGCGGCAAGCCTTGCGCGATATTCGGGAGTAAGCAGGGCGGCGCGCTCATCGGGATTGGAGATAAACCCGCATTCCACAAGTATAGCGGGCATCTCAATTCGCTTCAGAATGTAAATAGAGTCGCCGCTTGCCTTGATTTCGCGAGTGTTGGTGGGATCTGTGTATTTCTTGGCATATGACTGCACAAGTCGAGCCGCAGTTTCGCTGCCCTGGTTGTTTGGCGAGTAGTACACCTGAAGTCCACGGTATTTTTCCTCGGGAAACTTGTTCATGTGTATCCCCACGAACAGCTCTGCCTCATTTTCTTCAGCTATGCGAAGACGGTTTTTCAGGTCATATGTTTTCTTCTTGCCGGTGTAATCGGTGAGATCATCATAATAGTCGTACAGCAGTCTGTCATCCGTTCGTGTCATTCGGGTAGAATAGCCAAAAACCGTACATATATCGTACAGACACTCGGAGACCTGCAGGTTCAGCTCCTTTTCCATAACTTCCCCTACATTTGCACCTCCGTCCTCGCCCCCGTGCCCCGGGTCAATAACAAGCTGAACGATCGGTTTTTCCGCAATGGCAGGGGCAATATCATTGACGGAGAAATCGGTCTCAAGTGCCGCTTTGCCTGTAAGTAATGCTGCTCCGGCAAACAGCAGGGAAAAGATCATGTAATTGAGAATAACTCCCTTTGGCTTTTTCATATAAGTCCTCCGAATGAGAAATATTACATTCAATAATATTCGGCAAGACTTGCGGAAATACAAAAACCCCCACATCATGTGAGGGCTTTGATTCAGTTAAGTGTTTTTTCACTTTTCTTTTCCAGTCGGATGAGCTTTTCACTGATCTTTCTGTTGGCTTCACTCTTGAGATGCGGATCATTCTTCAGAGTTCGGTTTGCGTAGAATGATGCTCTCTCGATCAGCGATGTATCGCGGCAGGTGGCGGCAAGCTGAAGGCTCATCTGACCATGCTGACGGATGGTGCCTCCCTCGCCGAAGAAGTCGCCGGGTCCGCGCATCTGCAGGTCATATTCCGCGATCTCAAATCCGTCCGTTGTGCTCTTTATGGCGCGGAGTCTGTCCATTGCCGACGGGTCCTTTGTGTCAGAGACCAAGATGAAGTATGACTTTGCCTCTCCTCTGCCCACACGTCCGCGAAGCTGATGTAGCTGTGACAGACCGAATCGCTCGGCATTCTCAACTATCATCAGAGTGGCATTAGGCACGTTCACGCCTACCTCAATAACTGTAGTTGATACAAGAACGTCCACATTTCCTGCGGCAAACTCGTTCATCACTCGCTCTTTTTCTGCAGATTTCAGCTTTCCGTGGACGAATCCTACATTAAGCTCGGGAAGCTCATCAGCAAGATAATCCGCGTGTGCTGTTGCGGCTTTAAGGGGAACTGACGTGTCAATAGTTACATCAACATCAAACAGTTCGAATGTTGCGGCGTTTTCGATGTCCTCTTGCTTCTTTTCCGATTCCTCAACTGCAGGGCAGACAACATAAGTCTGATGCCCCTCATCCGCTTGCTTTTTTATAAATCCGTTTAGTCGCTCACGGTAGCCTTCGTTTACGATAAACGTATCTATTTTCTGACGTCCTGCGGGGAGCTCATCGATTCTGGATACATCAATGCTTCCGTATGCGGCGAGAGTCAGTGTGCGAGGAATAGGTGTTGCGCTCATAACAAGTGAGTGAACGTTTTTCGCTTTGTCGAAGAGAGCCGCCCGCTGATTTACACCAAAACGGTGCTGCTCGTCAATTATTGCAAGTCCGAAGTCATCTATCTCTACTCCGTCGGAGATGAGTGCGTGTGTTCCAATGACGATGTCAATGCGCTCGTGTCCGCTGTTTGCGATTCCACGCAGTATTCTGTCTCGCTCACGCTTTGGAGTTGATCCTGTGAGGCAGGCACAGCTGATACCGAGTTTCCCAAAGATGGCGGAAAAGCTGTCATAGTGCTGCATCGCAAGTATTTCTGTGGGAACCATTAACGCAACACGGTAGCCGTTCCTTACAGCCGCATATGCCGCTGCCTCAGCTACTGCTGTTTTACCGCTTCCTACGTCTCCCGTTAGAATTCGGTTCATGAGCCGATCTCCGCTCATATCCCCGATGATTTCATCTACGGAACGTCTTTGCGCACCTGTCATTTTGAAGGGAAGTGCGGATAAGAATTCATTTATATCTGTGTCAATTATCTTTGCGGTATTGGGCTTCTGAACCACTGCACGGCCAAGCGCCATCGAAAGGAACATGAGATACAGCTCATCAAACACAAGCCTGCGCTTTGCCGATTCAAGAGCAGAAAGACTCTCGGGACGGTGAATGCAGCTTACTGTATAGCCGTAGGTGGGCAGACGAAGCTCCTCAAGGGCGTCGGTTGGCATATACTCGGCAAGCTCCCGACTGCACAGCCGCAATGCTTCACCTGTTATGGACCCCATGAACTTTTGATTCAGTCCGGCGGTGAGAGGATATACCGGAACTATATCGGGAAGCGGAATACCGTCTTCATACTTTTCCATGATGGGGCTGTTTATCTGCATCCGCTTGTTTTCTGCGGTAAATCGACCGAAGAATCTGAAGGTCATGCCTGTGTGAACGGAGTCACGGAGATACTGCTGATTGAACCAGGTGATCTCAACCGAGCCTGTTTCGTCAAAAGCACGCACCTTCATCAGCACCATACCGCGGCGGATCATGTTGACCTTCGGCTCTGAGGAGATGGTGAGTATACATGAAAACGGACCTTTCTCACCGTCGATCAGTCGCTCACGAATTTCACGGAGAGTCAAGGTGTCTCCGCGATTCTGATAACCTCGGGGATAGCAGGCGAGAAGATCTCCGACAGTCTCAATTCCCATTTTTGAGAGAGCTTTTTTTCTTGCTTCTCCTATCCCTTTGAGGCAGGAAACGTCCCGCTCGAGTACGCTTGCTTTTTCGCTCACCTGTATCACCTCCGCTTTTTAAGCTTATATGAATATATTATCATAAATTCTCCCTCAATTCAAGTGCCGCGAGATCAGATTTTTATCTGCAAGATAATATTATCGCGCCTCGCGGGAATAATATGAACAAAAGAATGATAGCGGAGATGAATACGAAAAAATGATAGAGGAAGTAATAGAGATTGCGTCTTGCGAGACAGACTACAAAACTCGCATTAAGGAGCTGCAGAAGGAGATGGAGAAAGCGGCGGAGAAGCTGAAATCTGCTGAAGCACCGCTTATTGTTGTGTTTGAGGGCTTGGATGCGTCGGGGAAGAGTGGGTGTATTCGGCGGCTGACAAGGGAACTGGACACAAAGCAGTACCGTGTAATTCCTATTTCTGCGCCGACCGATGAAGAAAAACGGTATCACTACCTCCACCGATTCTGGAAAAACTTGCCGATGAGAGGGAATATTGCATTTTTTGACAGAAGCTGGTACGGCAGAGTGCTTGTGGAGCGGGTGGAGGGCTTTTGTTCGAATGCAGAGTGGCAGAGAGCGTACCGTGAGATAAATGAATTTGAAAAGCTGCTTGCCGATGACGGTACACTCATCATAAAATTCTGGCTTGAGGTCAGTGAGGATGAGCAGCTGAGGAGGTTCCGCGCGAGGATGGAAAACCCGGAAAAAGCTCATAAGATCACAGATGAGGACTGGCGAAACAGATCTCGGAGGGAGGAATATGAGACTGCGAGGGATGACATGCTCAGACGGACAGACACGCCTTATGCTCCGTGGAAAGTAATACCTGCCAACGACAAAAAACTTGCGAGAATCGCGGTGGCTGAAGAAATAATTTATTATGTTAATTTGCAAAAATAGGTATTGACAAGCTAAAAATGCTGTGCTATAATATTTGCAAGTTTTATGATAGGGATATAGATATGAGAAACTTCGTAGGCTTCGCAAACAGCTTTTATTATTACTCTTACTTTTTTACACTGTAAAATGTAAGAGTGTTTGTGCTGGCCATTTGGTTTTTATATCATAAGATATATAAGCGGGATTCCTCAGTATAGGCACTGGGCGATCCCGTTTTCCGTTTTGTAAACTAAATAGATAATAATTTTCTAACATAAAGGAAAGAGGCAAAAAAATGATTGCAGTACTCAAAAGTTCAACAACACAACAGCAGCTTGACAATTTCTGTGAATGGATACGCGCTCAGGGCGTTGACGCACACATTTATACAGGCGAATTCCAGACAGTTGTAGGACTTATCGGAGACGTTACAAAGGTTGACGCTGATATGCTTTCCGGTCTTGATATCGTTGAGTCCGTAAAGAGAATTTCCGACCCCTTCAAGAGCGCAAACCGTAAGTTCCATCCCGATGATTCTGTAATTGACATCTCCGGCAAAACATCTGTGGGCGGCAATATCTTTGCAGTTATCGCAGGTCCTTGCTCCATTGAATCCGAGGAGCAGATACTTGAAGTTGCAAGAGCAGTAAAAGCGGCGGGAGCAACAATGCTTCGCGGCGGTGCATTCAAGCCCAGAACTTCTCCTTACGATTTCCAGGGACTTCGTGCTGACGGCATCGAGCTTCTTCTTGAAGCAAAGAAGGAAACAGGACTTCCTATCGTAACAGAGATCATGAACGCGGCTCACCTGCCTCTATTTGAAGATGTTGACGTTATTCAGGTTGGCGCAAGAAATATGCAGAACTTCGAGCTTCTCAAGGAGCTCGGCAAAACAAACAAGCCTATTCTCTTAAAGCGCGGTCTCGCAAACACACTCAAGGAATTCCTCATGAGTGCTGAATACATCATGGCAGGCGGCAACGAAAACGTTATCCTTTGCGAACGCGGCGTTCGTACATTCGAAACATACACAAGAAACACTCTTGACCTTTCCGCTGTACCCATGCTTCAGGAGCTGTCACATCTTCCCATTATTGTTGACCCCAGCCACGCAACAGGTCTTTCACGTCTTGTTAAGCCTATGGCGCTTGGTGCTGCTGCAGTTGGTGCAGACGGTCTCATGATCGAAGTACATAATAATCCCCAGAAGGCTCTGTGCGACGGCCCCCAGTCTCTCACTCCCGACCAGTTCGAGGATGTAATGAAGGCAGTAAACCGCGTGCTCACAGCACTTTAATTGAGGCTTCAGAAACAGAGGTAAGAAAAAATGACAGTCGGAATAATCGGCCTTGGACTCATCGGCGGCTCCATGGCTAAAGCATATCACAATGCAGGACATACAGTTCTCGGCCTTGACACACACAAGGTGACACAGGGCTGGGCTGAGTTGTCCGGAGTTATTAACGGAAATCTCGAAAAAAGCGAGAGCATTGGCAAGTGCGATCTTATCCTTATCGCTATCTGTCCTGAAGCTGCTGTGCAGTGGTTAAAGGATAATTCCGCATACATCAGCAAGGATACTCTTGTAATTGACCTGTGCGGTAACAAGCGCATCGTTTGCGAAACAGGCTTTGCCGTGGCAGCAAAATACGGATACACATTTGCCGGAGGTCATCCCATGGCGGGCACTCATCTTGCTGGAATCAAGAACTCCCGTGAGGATCTTTTCCGCGATCAGCCTATGGTTATCGTACCTCCGAAGCATGATGACATTGCCTTGTATGACCGTATAAAGCAGGCACTTGCTCCTGCAGGCTTTGGAAAGATCACTTACACTACTGCAGAGAAGCATGATGAGATGATCGCATTCACCTCACAGCTTGCCCACGTTGTGTCAAACGCATACATCAAGAGTCCTCGTGCAACTGCTCACAGCGGTATGTCAGCGGGAAGCTACAAGGATATGACCCGTGTTGCACTGCTGAACGAAAATATGTGGGCAGAGCTATTCATGGAAAACAGCGACAATCTGGCTAATGAGATCAATTTGCTCATTGATGAGCTGACAAAATACAGAGACGCTCTTGTAGACGGAGACAGAGAAAGAATGACTGAACTTCTCCGGGAGGGCAGAATTGCAAAAGAGATCGCAGACTAAAAATTACGGAGATGACCATGAAGATCGACGCAGGAACTTACAACATAATAATCGAGCGTGGAGCTCTGTCAAAGGTGGGCGAATACTCGGCTCAGGTAATGAAGCCTTGCCGCTGTGTTATCGTGTCTGACGATAATGTACATCCCTTATATGCGGATGTTGTGCGTGACAGCCTTGTCGAGGCAGGATTTGATGTGGCAGCCGACTTTGTATTCCCTCACGGTGAAGAGAGCAAGAATATGTGCACACTTGAAGCATTGCTCGATCATCTTTGCGGTGAAGGAATAACTCGTACGGATGCTGTATTTGCTCTTGGCGGAGGCGTAACGGGAGATATGGCAGGCTTTGCGGCGGCGGTTTATCTTCGCGGAATGAAGTTTGTGCAGATTCCTACCTCTCTTTTGGCTTGTGTGGATTCATCCGTGGGAGGCAAGACGGCGGTTGACTTGGCGTCCGGTAAGAATCTCGTTGGTGCGTTCCATATGCCATCTCTTGTTGTGTGCGACCCTGATACGCTGAAGACACTACCGCAAGAGTACTTCTCTGACGGTATGGCGGAGGTCATCAAAATGGGATTCATCGGTGATCCCAAACTGCTTGATCTTCTCGACGGCGATATTTCAGATAAAATTGATACAGTTATTGCAACCTGTGCGGGAGACAAGGTGAATATCGTAGCAGGTGATGAGTTTGACAAGGGTGTTCGTCAGAAGCTTAATCTCGGTCACACAGTAGGTCACGCAATGGAGGCGCTCTCAAAATATAAGACCCATCACGGCATGGCTGTTGCGGCGGGTATGCATATTATTACCCGTGCTGCAGTTGCTCGAGGCATTTGTCCTGCAGAGGTACTGACACGACTCGACGCTCTGCTCGAAAAATACGGACTTGATCCATATATTTTCAAGGCATATACTGCAGAGGATATGTACGCAGTCACTCTTCATGACAAAAAGTTGCGTGGAGACAGGATAACCTTGGTCGTTCCCGAGGATATGGGCAGACGCGAGCTTTATGAGTATCCTGTAACTTATCTGCTTTCAATAATAAAGGATTGTACTGCAGAATGAATGT
>JAGBGV010000357.1 GCA_017935805.1 Clostridia bacterium
ATCTTCCTTTTGTTTGATTTAGTAATATGATTATAGCACATTATCGCACGGGTTGCAATACACAAAAACTGCCCACCGAAGTGAGCAGTTTGGTGTTTTATTTTTTGTTATAGTTAACCGTATAGCCAAAGTAGTTAACCACGCCATTTTTGATCGTTAAATTCACTATGTCGATAACTTCCCCGGTCTCTTCACATATACTGGTTGTCGTAACTTCAATTTCTTCTTCGGACTTACCCTCGAGAAGTTGTTTCAAACAACAAAGTCGACGTATGTAGTCCACCGTATCCAGTGTATCCCTTTCGTTAATCACATAGTCTCTGTCGAATTTATACGGTGAATATGAAACATCTGTATAAGTTACCGTAATATCAGTACAATCTTCCGATATTTCTATTTTTTCTGTTAACACCTGTGACATATGATTTTTGCAACTTTCATATACATTTTTCCAGTCAAGAAGTGTTATGTGTAACTCAACATCACCATTTTCATATACATTATTTATGCTAAATTTTTCTGAATACTCTTTGAAAATTTCGTATTCAGATTGCCACAACAAATAATCATAATAATCACTAGAAAGAGTATAGCTGATTAAAGGAACTGATTCTTCGTTTGTATGATACAAACGTTCATCCGGCAACACCCAACTAAAAACAACATCATCATATGGTTCTTGCCTGAAAATCACTTCAGTCTTTACTTCCATAGGATCATTTTTCATAGAAAAAACTTGCTTAATTAAGGACATGAAACTTGCATCTACAACAACATCATAATTAATATTTTGAGAATCATTTCTCACACAAAACTCTATTTTTGAATAATCTGACGAAATTACTGCTCCCTCATCTTCTGCGCGGTTCAAATAAACATTTGAAAATAACCTTAACATTAAAATCTCAAAAGCAGAAAATTTCATCACAATATTGCCATCTTCATCAAGATAACTATTATGTTTATCTTTGTGTACTTCTCCAACTTTATAGTCTTCATATTCTATGGCAAACACAGCATAGCTCAAATTCGGTGGGAAAGTATATTTGAACATTGGAACAAACAATAATGTCATTGTCAAAACAAGCACAGCAAATGCAATTAACGGTATTAACACCTTTCGCTTTACCGCTTTTTTATATATGCGTTCATAATCCATATGATTGACCTCCTTAAGCAAATCAACTATACATTAATAAGCTGGTGATGGGCATAAAGTTTTAGAGATTATATAGTCTGCCATTACACTGCACAAAATAGCTGCGGCGATAAGAATATTTCCAACTAATGTTCTCTTGTTACTTATTATTTCTGAAAACCTCTTCATAATCCCACCAATAGATTCTTTTGTATTACTCTCAGTAAACCAAGTAATATTATTATATCACAACCACACCCCAATTGCAAGAACTTCCTTCATTCTTCTTCCAAATTATTACATTTATGTTACACTTTTGCCCCTTTGCTTGATATTTTCACCGCGAATGATATAATGGACTTGGTCTGTGCGCTGATATACCTGTGAAATCATCGCATCCTCCCGACCAAGGTATCGACCCACACCTGTCACCCCACTCAGACAGGCAATTTTTTTAGCAGGTAACTGAAACAGAAGAAAAAATCAAACATTGCGCTCATCGGAGTCTTTCTCCGCGGGTGCACTCACTTTTTTGTAATTTGTATCATTGCTTCTCTCCTGTCATCCCTGTGCGAGCTGATAATGCCAAAGATAATCAGCTTCACAGTTGACTCAGTCATCGGAGACGAAGCAATTGATCTTCCCGCGCCGCTTATGTCACTTATTGACAAAGTAGGCGGCATGGAATATCTCAAGGACAACCTTTGGATATTCGCATCTCTTGTACTGATCTTCGCAGTCCTCATGGGTCTGTTTAAATACTGCGAGACAGTATTCAACCGCAAGGGCTCGGAAACTCTTGTGGAAAGCATGAGAAACCGTCTGTTCAGTCACATCGAGCGACTGCCATTCTCATGGTACATGAAAAATCAGACCGGCGACATCATTCAGCGATGCACTTCTGACGTGGAAATGGTGAAATCCTTCCTCGCGGATCAGCTTACCACTATCATCAGCACAGTAATGCTCATCGTTATGTCCCTGTTCTTCATGTATTCCATCAGCATCCCTCTTGCAACAATAGCACTTCTTTCAATCCCGATCATCATCGGATACTCTGCAGTATTCCACGGAAAGATCGGCGAAAAATGGGAGGAATGTGATAATCACGAGGGTAAGCTCTCTGCAATTTGTCAGGAAAACCTCACCGGTGTCCGTGTTGTACGCGCATTCGGACGTGAAAAATACGAGGTTGACAAATATCAGAAGCAAAATGATATTTACACAAACACCTGGGTAAAGCTGGGCATGGTGCTCTCCCTCTTCTGGGGAACAGGCGACCTTATCTCCGGTGTGCAGGTCATGGCTATTCTCATCGGCGGTACTGTGCTTTGCGTCCGTGGGGATATATCGGTAGGTGACTTCATCGCTATCGTATCCTACAATGCAATGCTCACCTGGCCCGTGCGCTCCCTCGGCAGAGTTATCTCCGAAATGAGCAAGGCGGGAGTGTCAATCGGCAGAATCGGCGATATCATGAGTGCTGAAGCGGAGCATGACTCTCCCGACGCAGTTGACTGCAGCGCCGACGGAGATATCGTGTTCGAAAACGTTACCTTCTCCTACGACGGAAGCGCAAACATTCTTGAGGACGTGTCTCTGACTATTCCCAAGGGTTCAACGCTCGGTATTCTCGGAATGACAGGCAGCGGCAAGTCCACTCTCGTCGCACTCCTCTGCAAGCTGTACGATCTCCCCGAAGACTGTGGCAGTATCACAGTATCGGGCACGGATGTGAGACAGATCAAGCGCGCATCACTCCGTAAAAATATCGGCATAGTACTTCAGGAATCCTTCCTGTTCAGCCGCACTCTCGGTGAAAACATCGGAATCACCTTTGACGATCCCAAGGCGCAGATCGAAGACATACGCGAAGCCGCACGTGCAGCCTGCCTTGACGAGACTATCGAGGGCTTTACCGCAGGCTACGACACCATGGTCGGCGAGCGCGGCGTTACTCTTTCCGGCGGTCAGAAGCAGCGTACAGCAATCGCACGTTTGCTCGCACAGAAGACACCTGTTATGATATTCGACGACAGTCTTTCCGCAGTTGACAGCGAAACTGACGCAAAGATCAGACGCGCCCTTCGGGAAAAGACAGCAGACTCCACCGTTATCATTATCTCACACCGCATACAAACTCTCATGTCGGCAGACAACATTATCGTTATGTCCGGCGGACGTATCGTCGAAAGCGGCACTCACGACAAGCTGATCGCAGAGGGCGGCATATACAAGCGAATTAACGATATTCAGTCCTCAGGCGTTGACGAAGAGGAGGTGAGCGAGTAATGAAAAAGAACACCGAAAAGACAACTCATCTCAAATTCTTCGGTATTCCGAAAATACTTCCATTCCTGAAGCCATACCGTTTGACGATGATCATTATGATCGCTCTTGCATTCGGCGGCTCGCTCATTGACATAGTGTTCCCGAAATATCAGGAATATGCTATCAACAATTATGTGGCTGAGGACACACTTGACGGCATATGGGTGTTCGGCATCACATATCTCGTCCTGCTGGTAGTCAAGATCATTATGGACACCTTCAGCACATATCTCGGCACAAAAATGGAGATGCACATAGGACGTGACCTGAAGCAAAAGTCATTCAACCATCTGCAGACACTATCCTTCTCATACTTCAACCGTAACAGCGTAGGATACATCCACTCCCGTGTTTCCAGCGACACAAACCGCATCGGTTCTCTCGTGTCATGGTATCTGCTGGACTGCATTTGGAACGGAACATACTTGATCGGTGCGCTGTTTGTAATGTTCAGAACTAACGTAAAGCTCTCGCTTATTGTTCTTGCTGTGATTCCGGTGGTGTCAGTCATCGTTGCGTTTATGCAGAAGAAGCTGATCAATACCAACCGACAGATTCGCGAAATGAACTCCCGCATTACAGGAAACTTCAACGAGGGCATTACAGGAGCAAAAACGATTAAAACTCTCGTTGCGGAAGACAAAATGTACGCCGAGTTTGCCGAGAAAACAGGCGAAATGAAGAAGTACTCCGTGAGAGAATCCCGTTACCGCGGTCTTTTGTGGACTACCCTTAACGTGGCATCATACATTGCCCTTGCACTTGTGCTCAAGGTTGGCGGCGACTTCACACGTGATCAGATAATGATCGTGGGAACACTTTCCCTGTTTATGTCCTACTCACTCGGCATCATGCAGCCTATACGCTGGATAATCAACTCCCTCTCACAGCTTATCAACATTCAGGTAAACATCGAGCGCTTTACGGGACTGCTTGAGACAGAGTCCGATGTCTCTGACTCTCCCGAGGTCATCGAAAAGTACGGAGATATGTTCGAGCCGAAGCGTGAAAACTGGGAAGAGCTCAAGGGAGACATAGAGTTCGAGAATGTGTCCTTCAAATATCCCGACGGAGACGAGTACATTCTGAACAACTTTGACTTGAAGATTCCCCACGGAACAAACGTTGCCATAGTGGGTGAGACAGGTGCAGGTAAATCCACACTTGTAAACCTTGTGTGCCGATTCTTCGAGCCTACATCCGGCAGACTCCTTATCGACGGACGGGACGCAAGAGAGCGTTCACAGCTGTGGCTGCACTCCAACATCGGTTATGTTCTTCAGACGCCGCACCTTTTCTCCGGTACCATCAGAGAGAATCTGAAATACGGTTCACCAAATGCAACAGACGAAGAAATAATGGCGGCTCTAAAGATCGTCTCTGCCGAGGGAATCATCGAGCGAAGCGAAAAAGGACTTGACACCGAGGTTGGTGAGGGCGGAGATCTTCTCTCAACAGGTGAAAAGCAGCTTATCTCCTTTGCACGTGCTATTCTTTGTGACCCGAAGATACTTGTGCTTGACGAGGCACCCTCATCAATTGACACATTCACTGAGCAGATCATTCAGTCCGCCATTGTGAATGTCATCAAAGGCCGTACCTCCTTTGTCATAGCTCATAGACTTTCCACAGTCAGAAATGCGGACATAATTCTCGTTGTCCGTGACGGCAAGATAATAGAAAGCGGAACTCACCGTGAACTAATGAGACTCCGCGGATATTACCACAGTCTCTACACACAACAGTACCAAGCTGAGGCTATGGCAGATGTTTTCGCTGATACATCAAAATAATCAAAAACACCCGAAGGTGAAGTGGAAGATCCGCTGCATACCTTCGGGTACTTTGTTACTTAGTTACAGCCACATCCGCAGCCGTTGTTTCTGCCGTAGCAGTTGTCATTGTCGCAGCCGCTTGTAAGACCGATGCCACAGCCGTTCTGATCAAACAGGCCAAGAACAAAAAGGATAACGATAACCCAGATGATCCAGGAGAAGTTGCCTGAATTCCGATATCCGCAAGAACCACATCCGTTGTACACTCTTTTCACCTCCCTTCTATTTTGCATTGTATGCCACCCTCGACACAATGTGACAGTCAAAACAGATCTTTCCCTCTTGACATACTGGACAAAGGGAGATAAAATTATAGAAAAGAGGATAATCCCTCAAAAATAAAGGCGGGGAACGCAAATAATGAGTATTGAAACCGAAAGAAAATTTCTTATAGAGCTACCCAATACCGACATCATTTCAAAAGCTGACGGATGCCGTGTGTTTCACATTGTACAGACGTATCTTTCTGATGAAGCGGGCACGGGAGCCGAGAGACGAGTACGGAAGATCACGGAAAACGGCAAGACGATCTATGTTTTCACCCGCAAGGAGCACATCACGAAAATGAGCCGTATTGAAGACGAGCGTGAGATCAGCCGTGAAGAGTATGACCGTCTTTATGCCGAAGCAAAAAGCGAGCTATCCAAAACAAGATATGCATTCCCCTTCAGTGGAAAAATCGTAGAAATAGACGTTTATCCATATGAGATCGGTGGAGATGCCCTTGTAGGACGTGCCGTTCTTGAGGTTGAACTTGAGAGCGAAGACGAGGCGATAGAATTACCGGATTTCATAAACGTCATCCGAGAGCTGACGGGCACTGGCGAATACTCCAACAAGAAGCTGGCAAAAAAGATAAAGAAATAAAAAACCTCCGAGGAGAGCGGTTGATTCCGTTATCCGTCGGAGGTCATTTTTCATCTTATAGTTTATACTCTGTACGCCACTTCAAGTGCGGTCTCCATCATTGCGGTGAAGGTGTTCTG
>JAGBGV010000031.1 GCA_017935805.1 Clostridia bacterium
GAATTCCTCGGCGAGCCCAACTCTCACAAGGCTCATGAGCTTCTCCATACACACTATGTAAAGCGCAGCAAATAAGATAAGCTAAATAATAAATCGGAAGGGTACTCGAATGGGTATCCTTCCGTTGTTTTTAGCAACAAAAAAGAACTCACTTAACATGAGCTCTTTTTCAATTAATAATAGAATTCTTCAACACTCAAAAAATGAATAAATTCGTAGATAAATGCTTCACATATATCTATCGGGAATGAGAAAGAAAATCCTATTTCATTTTCACTGCTATGTGCGATGCTGCCTTTCAAATCTTGTATAGACATATTTTTACTATAGAAGTCACTTAAATAGTTTTCGACTCCATAAGCTTCAAATTCGTAATTGGTGAGTTTGTTATAATCATATTCTAACGCGACATTTCGTTTCAGTTTAGTTGTGACTGTGATTTTTTCAAAAGAAATTTATATATCGCATAATCCCATAATATTAACTTCAGGTATGGGAAAGGAATTACGAATCCATTTGTTTTCATTGTTTTTATTGTAATGACCATTGTACCAACCGTATTTGACATTATCAATATCTTTTAATATGCGTATTATTTTATTTTGCTTTTCTTCAAGTGGTTGATAAATAGAATTGAGAAACGCAGTGTTATTCATATCGCCCTCCGATGCAATTATAGAAGAATTATAACACAAAGGCAGTTATGAGTCAATGTGACTACAACAAAAAAGGAACTTCGTTTTGAAGCTCCTTTTTATTTTATATTTGATTTATTTCTTCCACTCAACTGTAGGCTCTACATAGCCGTATGTGATGGGGGCGATAGAATCATTTTTAACGTACTCAACAGCGTTCTTGATTACTCTCTGAACCTTTTCGTTGTAGTATGTGGGAACGCATTCGTGACCGGGACGGAAGTAGAAGATCTTGCCGTTGCCTCTCTTGAATACGCAGCCGGAACGGAATACTTCGCCGCCTGCGAACCAGCTGATGAATACAATCTCGTCGGGAGTGGGGATGATGAAGTGCTCGCCGTACATCTCCTCTTCCTCGATTATGATGTTCTCGCCGATACCCTGAACGATGGGATGAGTGGGATCAACTACCCAGAGGATCTCCTTCTCATTGTCGTCACGCCACTTGAGCTCGCCGGCATCAGTACCGCAGAGCTTCTTGAATATCTTGGAGTTGTGACCGGAGTGGAGAACAACCAAGCCCATACCTGCCATAACGCGGTTGTACACCTTTTCTACGATCTCATCGGGAACGAGATGGTGACCCATATGACCCCACCAAAGGAGAACGTCGGTGTTAGCAAGAACTTCATCAGTCATAGTAGTCTGAATATCGTCAAGTGTGCTGGTAGTGCATTCGTGACCTGCTTCGGTGAGGATCTTGGCAAGCTGACCGTGGATTCCATCGGGATAAATTTCCTTGATCTGCTCGTCGTATTTTTCGTGGAGATATTCGTTGTATATTGTAATTTTCATGTGAGTTTCCTCCATAGAATTGTGTTCACGCACATTCTATCACAGAACAGGGAGAAAATCAACCCTCAAACTGCGAATTGTGCAGAGAATAATAGAATCCTTTTTGAGCCATAAGCTCATCGTGGTTGCCATGCTCGATCACTCGTCCGTCGCGCAGAACAAATATTACATCTGCTGATCGAACGGTGGAGAGGCGGTGCGCAATAACAAATGATGTTCGACCTGCCATAAGCTTGCTCATAGCTGATTGAATTCTCATTTCCGTCATGCTGTCAACATTGGATGTCGCCTCGTCAAGAATCAGAACAGGTGCATCTGAAATCATAGCACGGGCGATAGTGAGAAGCTGCTTCTGACCCTTGGAAATGTTCACACCTTCGTCAGTGATGACTGTGTCGTATCCGTGGGGTAGGGCGGTGATAAATGAATGGATTCCCGCAGATTTTGCGGCAGAGACTATCTCATCACGCGAAACCTCACGGGGGGAACCGTATGCAATGTTTTCGGCAATAGTACCGCTGAACAGCCAAGTGTCCTGGAGCACCATTGTGTATGAGCGGCGGACTGATAATCGGTTTGCCTTGGCTATGTTCTCACCCTCAAGACGGATATCACCGCTGTCGGGATCGTAGAACCGCATGAGCAAGTTAATTATTGTGGTTTTTCCCGCACCGGTCGGACCTACGATCGCTGCAGTCATGCCGGGGCGCACATTCATTGTGAGATCGTGGATTATCTGCTTGTCCTTGGTGTAGCTGAAGTTCACGTCTTCAATATCCACCTTACCGCTGACAAACTTACCGTCATCAGCCTTGGATTTTGTGAATACAACTGCATTGTCCTCGTCGGGAGTTTCCTCTTCTTCGTCAAGAAGGCGGAACACTCTTTCTGCCGCCGCTGCCGCTGACTGAAGATCATTAATGATATTAGCCGCTTCGTTGATAGGTCCGCTGAATTTGCGCGAGTATAGAACGTAAGATGCCACGCCTTCAAGCATGATTCCGCCTGATAGGTAGAACAGTGAGCCGAAAACTGAAACAAGGCCGAGGGAAACATTGTTGATAAAGTTGATTGTGGGACCAACCATCGTACCGTAATAATCCGCATTGAAATAAGCATTCGCTGCGCTTTCATTACGGCGAGCAAATCTTGCAATCATGGTAGGCTCGGCAGAGTATGCACGGACAGTTTTCTGACCGGAGAGACATTCCTCCGCGTATCCGTTCAGCTCGCCCAGCTTGCCGGATCTTGCCCTGAAAAGCGGACGGAACTTGTTTGCCATTTTGGTTGTAACTACCATTGAAAGGGGAACGGTTACAGCAAAGATGAGACACAGCTTGGGGGAGATGCTGATCATCATAATAAGTGAACCGATTACCGTTACCACGCTTGATGCTATCTGAACAAGGTCTGTTGAGAGGGTTGCATTGATGGTGTCAATGTCATAGGAGATACGGGAAATGATGTCGCCTGCCTGGGTGGTGTCGAAGTAACCAACTTTCAGCTTCATCAGCTTGGCGAAGATATCCTCGCGCATTTTCTTGACAATACCGCGGGAAAGATTGATCATTACTATCTGAAGCACATATGAGAGAATGCTTGAAAGGACATAGGCGATTACCATAAGTGTGCAGAAGTATATGACTTTATCGAAATCTGCCTCGCCCGGGCCTATGCCGATGGCACCGATTGCTTTACCGGAAAGAGAAGGACCAATCAATGATAAAAGGTTAGCCGCTACAGACAGTATAAGTGCCGCAAGATAACCCCATCTGAATCGATACATGTATTTGAGGAGTCGAAGGAGCACCTTAAGCTTTTTCTTTGGCGCGTTGCCGACTACAACGTCTTCGGGTCGTGCGACTTTTGGACCGCCTCTATTCAAGGAGAGCACCTCCCATCTGCGAATCGCTGATCTCTTTATAAAGGGGACAGCTTGCAAGAAGTTCTTCGTGTGTGCCGCTGCCTGTTACAATACCGTCCTCCATAACAAGAATAAGGTCGGCGTGCATTATTGATGAAATACGCTGTGCAACGATAACTGAAGTTGTCTTGCCGGCATAGTTTTCGCGAATTGCCATGCGGAGACGAGCGTCTGTTGCGTAGTCAAGGGCGCTGGAACTATCATCAAGCACGAGTATCTCAGGCACACCTGCAAGCGCACGGCTTAAAATAACACGCTGCTTCTGACCGCCGGAAATGTTCGCTCCCTTAATGGACAACTCGTAATTCAGTCCACCGGGCTTGTCATTGATGAAATCCTCAGCCTGAGCATGAACGGTTGCGGTTTTTATTTCATCATTGCTGAGTCCGCGACCGAAGTCAATATTGGTTTCAATGGAATCGGCAAACAAGAAATCGTTCTGGAACGCGGCTCCGAATTTCTTTGAAATCTCATCACGGCTCATCGAGCGAACATCCCGCCCATCAATTCTCACAGCACCTTCAGTAACATCGTACTGACGCATGAGTAAGGCAATCAGCGTAGTCTTACCGGCGCCTGTGGGTCCGATAATTCCGAGGGTTTGACCCTTTTTCAAGGTGAAACTGACGTTTTCTACATTATTTTTTATACCGTTGTATGAGAACGATACATTGTCAAACTCGATCTTTGTTCCGGAGGGCGCTTTTGACGTGCTGTTGAGATAGTGGGAGTCCGGTTGCATATCGTATGGAGTATCAAGCACCTCGCCGATACGGTTGGCAGAAGCAATAGCACGGGAGCACATAACGAAAATTCTTGTGACGCTCATAAGTGCATTTAGAATGATCGTAAAATATGAGGTGAATGCGATGATTTTTCCGGCTTCGGAAAGACCTGCATTTACTCTGTATGCTCCGACGAGAATAACGGCCACAAGACCGAGATTAAGGAACAGATTCATCAGCGGACTGGTCAGTGCCATGTTCAGTGCTGCCTTCTTTTCTGATTTGTTGAGTTCCGAATTGGTGTTGTCAAAACGAGCTCTTTCTGCTTCCTCTTTGCCAAGGGCTTTGATGATTCGAATACCCTGTGTATTTTCGCGCACAACACGGGTCATGTTGTCAGTTTCTACCTGCTGGTTGGTGTAAAGAGGGATACCGCGCTTTGTGACAATGATTATTGCCGCGGTAATAAAGGGCATGACTGCAATAAGCACGAGTGTGAGAACAGGCTCAAGTGTGAAGGCAAGAATAATTCCGCCGATCAGTAGACACGGTGCACGCACACCCATTCGCTGTATCATACCGACTACTTGGTGAATATAATAAGTATCTGATGTTAGTCTGGACTCAAGAGAAGGAATAGTGAACTCATCAAGCTGACGGGCGGATAGATAGGATATGCGCTTGAACAGGTCATTGCGCAGAGTTTCGGTGGTGTCACGGGCAACTCTTGCGGCCATGCGGTTTGCGATAATATTGCCGAGAATTGCTACAATGGCGCATACAAGCATGATAACACCGCACAAATAGATATTCCGCTTGTTTCCAGTGGGGACAATGTCATCTATGATATATGAGAGAAGCATCGGAATGAACAGGTCCATGATTGTTCCGATAAACTTTATTCCGAATCCGACCGACATTCTTCCGAAGAAAGGTCTCACATATGAAATGATATATTTCATGCCGTCTCCATTCTGAAAGAGGTAATATATAATAATGTAACTATTTTTTCAATTATATCACAAAAGTTGCCACCGTGCAATAGTTTTGATGTGCAGTTGACCTCATTAAAGCAATAAAAAATACCAAAGTGTATAACTTCGGTATTCTTTGGTTTATCTTAACTCATCGGTGAAACAGCTTTTTTGTTTCGTATATAGGCTCACAGGTGAGATTCAACGCCAACTTGCGGAAAATAGTTGAGTCAACATGAGATACTATAACACTTGAGTGTGCCTCGCAGTTCTTAAGCAGCGGCAGACAGTCGAGAGCTGCTTTGGCGTTGGGGTCGGAGGCTGCACAGATGGACAGCGCGATCAGGATCTCATCGGCGTGAAGTCTTGGATTGTTGGAGCCGAGACTGCCGGTCTTGAGCTTGCAGATAGGCTCAATAACGGAGGGGGAGATAAGATGAATACTGTCATCAATCCCGGCGAGAGTTTTGAGAGCATTGAGCAGAACAGCCGCGCAGGATCCGAGGAGAGCACTTGTCTTTCCGGTTACGATCTGCCCGTTGTGAAGCTCAATTGCGGCAGACGGGCCATCAGTCAGTGCGGCTTTGTCAAGTGCTGCCTGAACCACAGGTCTGTCGTCCGGGCACACTTTTGCACGGTTCATGATAAGTTCTGCCTTGTATACCTCTTCTGCATCACAAAGACCTTTGCGCTTCTTCACGAGACAGTTGTAGTATCTGCGAACGATCTCCATTTTTGCAGCGTGGCAAACAGCGTCGTTGTCATAAATGCAGAAGCCGACCATATTCACACCCATGTCGGTAGGGCTCTTGTACGGGCATTCGCCGTAGATCCCTTCAAACAACCTGCGGAGAACAGGGAAGATCTCTACATCGCGATTGTAGTTGACTGTGGTTTCGCCGTAAGCCTCCATGTGGAATGGGTCGATCAGATTTACATCGGAAAGGTCAGCAGTTGCGGCTTCATATGCAATATTTACGGGATGGTTCAAAGGAAGATTCCATACGGGGAATGTCTCGAACTTTGCATAGCCGGATTTGATGCCACGCTTATTATCGTGATAAAGCTGTGATAAACATGTAGCCATTTTACCGCTTCCGGGTCCCGGCGCTGTGACTACTACAAGTTCGCGTGTGGTTTCAATATAATCATTCTTACCGTAACCGTCTTCGCTTACGATCAGCTTCACGTTTGTGGGATATCCTTCAATAGGGTAATGCTTGAATACTCGAATTCCGAGGCTGTTCAGGCGGTTGATAAATTTATCGGCAGATGCCTGACCGGTGTAGTGGGTGATGACAACACTGCCAACATATAGCCCACAGTCGTGGAATGCATCAATGAGACGGAGCGCATCCATATCATAGGTGATACCAAGATCGGCACGCATTTTGTTCTGTTCAATCGCAGCTGCAGAAACAACTATAACCATTTCTGCCTTGTCTTTGAGCGTGAGAAGCATATTGATCTTACTGTCAGGCTTGAATCCGGGAAGAACTCTGGATGCGTGATAGTC
>JAGBGV010000358.1 GCA_017935805.1 Clostridia bacterium
GCCGTCATTTCCACCCACGCGGGACGAAAACCGCTTTTGATAGCGTTTCGGACCGATCCCACATTGCACCAAGCAGCGCAGTAAAACGGAACTTTTCCCCTGCTCAATATCTCGACGGCAAGTTGACTTGTGAGCGCCGAAGCAATTCCCTGTCTGCGATAATCGGGAAGAACGTCAATTCCAATCTGCCACATGGTGTCGCAATCAGCACTGCAACCCGCAAGACCGACGAGCTTGTCTCCGTCATAGGCACCCACGCCGAGCACGTCAAGATGCTTTCGCTGCTTGCACAGTGCATTGCTCCATTCCGGCAGGTATAGGTCAGCAAAATCGGGTTGTGTCAGAACGCGCATTTTGTAGGGACAGGCGTCCCCGACTGTCCTCTTGACCAAAGCCTCCACATCCGGCAAAAAATTCTCTGCCATAAAGCATATCTTCTGCCCTTTTTTCATCAGTTCATCATTCAGGACGTGAAGATGAGGCGTTTCAAACAGATGCTCAACGGGATATTTGTTTATGTAATTCTCAGCGATCTCGCAAAATTCGGGAGACACCGATGCCACCACGTTGTTGCCGTATGACACAAGCTGACAGGAAAACGGGAGCTTCAAATAACGCCTCGCGCAATCGCTCGCGTATGATGTAACGACCACATTCTCACTCTTTTCAAAGTCATCTGGCTCGGCACAAAGGTCAACGGCAGATTGTGCCATGGCGATTTTCAATATTTCTTGGTTGGTCATTTTCCCTTACCTCCGCAAATCATCTTTCATTGCAATCCCCGACTTCTCTACAAGAAATATCGGACCGTGCATTAGTTCTTTTATCATCTTTGCTCCCCAACTCCCAACAAAATAATTGTCTATGAATGATCTATGCCGGCTGATCGAATCAGGTATTTTTCAAGATCAACCTTACCATTCACCACAACAATACCCTCAGCCTCAAGTCGGCGTTTCTGCTCATCAATTCCGCCGAAAGCGTATGCGTGACTAAGCTCTCCTTTGCTGTTCACCACTTTGTAACAAGGATATTTATCTCCCTCCGGATTCTTGTGCAGTGCGTTTCCAACGGCGCGTGCCCAGCTTTTCTCCCCGAGCATTTCCGCAAGTTTGCCATATGTCACCACACGTCCTCGCGGAATCGTTGCGAGAAGTTCGTACAGCTTTTGCCTGTCAAATGTTGTTGACTTCATAGTAAAATCTCTTACCAAATAAATGGAATAATCCGATACTTGACCCGTGATTTGTAGTCACTATAGCCTTCAAGTCCTGCTTCGAGCACCTTTTCTTCGTTGCTTATTCGAATAATGATAACAGCGAAATAAGGTGAAAAGCAAATGAGTGACCACCACGAGCCAAGCACCAAGGGTATCGAAAGAAACAGCCATAGGGTTACTGCATACATGGGATGGCGAACGATGCCATAAAGCCCTGAATCCACTACTTTTTGATTCGCCTGCACCTCAATTGTTCTTGAAAGGTACACGTTTTCTCGCATTACCTCGGCATAAAGCGCATAAGAAATCAGCAGTACTATCGATGCCGCTATAACAACCCACATTGGCATTTTTGACCAGCCGAAACGGAAGTCGAGTCCTGCAACAACAAAACCCACTATAAACAGCAGCCCTGACACAGCGACCACGCCCTTTTGTGTATTCTCTTTTTCCTTTGCCGATATCCGTTTTTCCAGCAGCTCAGGTGATTTTATCAACAGGACAATACCGAGAATCAACATTGGAACGAACAGCAGGCAGATAAACAGCCAACCGTTCATATAACATAGGCTTCCGGCAGGCAAGAACAGCAATACGCCAACTAAAAGAAGGCCAAAAATAAATTTTGTCAGTGCACTTAATGCAAGTTTCATAATAACCCTCCGCGGTTTATTGTTACTTAGCAGCTTACAGGTCCGTTTTCAAATAGTTGTGTATTACCTGTCAACGTTTTCGATGGCGATCGTAAGCCCTTTAACTATATCGCTCAAGTCCATTGAAGGCTCTTTGCCCTGCTCTGTGGAGTACGGAATGTGGATAAATCCAACCCTTGTTTCAGTTCCTTTGCAATAAGCGAGTAATGTGTATAGCACGTCATTGCAAACGTACGCCCCTGCAGAGTATGAAACACGAGACGGTACGCCATATGCCTCTATTGCCGTTGCAATTTTCCGCACAGGCAAGGTGGTAAAATACGCATCCGCACCGTCTGCAGATATTTTTTCGTCACTTGGCTGTGCTCCATTGTTATCGGGTATTGATGCGTGACGAAGATTAATTCCGACAAGCTCAGGAGTTATTGCATTTCTGCCGCC
>JAGBGV010000359.1 GCA_017935805.1 Clostridia bacterium
AGACATCCGTCTGCGGGATCAGTTATTACTTGCGCTGATGAGTGCCCAAGCTTCTGCGGCGGAGTCGATGGCATCGATGCTCATGTCACGCTGCACAGCATAACCGGTGAAGGTCATCTTGGGATAGTTGGAGCTGTTGAGTGCCTGAAGCATTTCCAACGTCACGCTGCCCTTAACGGACACCTTGTCATCCTTCAGCACAGAGAAGGTCTGCGCTTCAGAGCTGTTGTCCACGGTACGGAAGTAAACGCCGGGAGCTTCCTGCAGAGCAGTCCAACCGTCAGCAATGGCATATTCGATGTAATCGCTGAGTGCCTTGTCGCTGGACTCATCGATCTTCACGAACAGCCAGCAATCTTCACTGTCGGCCAATACGGAGATCTTCGGGTCTTTCTCAATCACCTTGCCGGGGGTCATCTTGAAGTAGCGTCCGTCGCTCAGTTCCTCACCCTTTGTTTCTGTAAGGGTTATGCGGATATCACCGTAGGTGAATACGTTAACGATGGGTTCGGTCGAGGTCATCAACCACGCAAGAGAGCCGCCGATCACGGAGAAGATCATGAGGCAGGCCATAAAGGACATAAGAGCTACCTTCAAGGCAGATCCTCTACGGCGGTGACTGTGCTTGGGTGCAGAGTATTTTCCGCGATACATATTTCGTGTTCCTCCTTTCTTTAGATTTCATATTTCAACAAGCGGAGGAACACGAATTCATCCGTCTGTATGAAACCATAGTTTATTTAGAGAATGCTGTCCAAGCATCATCGGCATTGGCAAAGCCGGTTGCCTGAATTGCGTGAGCTTCAACGGTGATCTTCAGATCGGCGATGGTTGCAAGCTGCTCGCCGGTCATAGTGTTGGGAACGGTCACGGTATCGAAGAGAGCGTCAAGAACGAGATCGGTATCCTTTTGGGGCTTAACAGTCTCAAAATAACGGAACTCATAAGTGATCGTATTATCATTTCCTCTTGTCACATCAACGTATTCCCACTTGGTGGCATCGTAGCCCTTGAAGATTTCGGTAAGAACAGCACCGTTGGGAGCAAAAATGGCATCCAATTCACCGGCGCAGTTAAGGGTGAGCATCATACGCACGTAGGATTCCTCGCTGCTCTTCAGAACGGTAACGGTGGGGTCTTTGGTGTAGGTTTCGCCGGGGATGAGGTGGTACGCATTTCCGGTTTCGGTTCTGCCGCCGGTGGGTTCGCCTTTTTCATCCACCACAGCTTCATCGAGCTTTAAGTGTACGTTTCCCACGGTGAATGTGTTGACGACCGAGGCAGTATCCTGCAAATAGGCAACGGTTCCGAGGATCGTGCCTACCACCAAGAGGACTGCGCACAGTGCCAATACGAGGGGTTTAAATCTTTTCATTGTCGGATTCTCCTTTATGTTCATTTTTATTTTTTGACTTTTTATCATCGGTGACCGTATCCACGACCATCACGAAGGAAATAATTGCAAGTGCCGTGCCGATGGCAACGTAAATTCCCGGCGGACGTTGGATATACATAGCCAAATGTCCAAGCAGCGGGATACAGAAGATCACTTTACCTTCGACCTGCTCAAATTCCACGAGGCTGCCATCGTAGTCATCGTTGTTATCGCCCTTTGTGCGGAAGCGGACAATGCTCGGATCGTCCTTATCGGGGATGATCTCCTTGATGCGATGGGTAGCCGTGGTCTTTTCGGATATCCGGTAGGTGATCACGTCCTCTACCTCCAACTTTGCCGGATCGACGTCCACAAGGTAGATCAGTGAGCCTGTGGGATACTTCGGCTCCATCGACGGGGACAGGACTGTCAAAATATCAATACCGATGATCCTAACGCCAACAAGCAGGATGGCAAGAATAATAACCACAGCGAGAAGCGAATTAGAAGCTATCTTCAGTGCTTTTTTCAATTTTGAATTCATACTTGTTGCGCTCACCTCTATTCACGGAAGTACTGTTTTACCGAGGCGTAGATCACGAGGAACACGTGCTCGACGTAATTATCCTCTTTTGACATTTGCCCGTTGTGTGCCTTTACCGCAAAATCGAGCATTACGTTTAATATGTGGTTGAGGATCATCCACACATCCGCTTCATCCTTGAAGGCTTCCTTGAATTTTTCCACGACCGGTACATAGCGGCGTTTATGGCTTTCGGCAGAATATTTTGTAAAATACGGCGAATAATAATACCGAACGAACGCCAGGCACTTTTCCTTGTTACCCAGCAGGAACTTCCAAACTGCTTCAAAAAACACTCTGCAACGCAGCTCGTATTTCAACTCCCGCATATACATCACCGGAAGGTGTTGCATTACTTTGTTGACAAGTTCCTCGTCCAAGGTGTCAAAAACATGAGACAGAAGATCTTCTTTATCCCTAAAGTAACGGTAAATATATGCTTCGTTGATATCCGTTCCCTTGACGATGGCTTTGGTCGTGGTTTTATCCAAGCCGTATTCTGCAATGGCCGTGATTGTCTGATCGATCAATCGGTTCTGCACATCATAGTGCTTCACGGGGATTAGCCTCCTTTCTCTGTATTGTTAAGCATTTGCTATTTTTGTAACAGAAAAACAGGCGGACAACTCCCCATTCAGTCCATAAGCTGCGGTTTTCAAATAATTACGAACCAACGAGGTTGCCAGCCTCACAACATATTCGCAGAGTTCAGCACTCTGCCGTATATGAGAAAAAGCCCCTTGGATAAAGGGCTTTTTCTCATTTGGGACGGAGTTTTTTGACGGCGTATAATCAGAAACCTATTGCTGTGAGTTTACTCATATTACTTCTTTTCAGTTCCATGG
>JAGBGV010000360.1 GCA_017935805.1 Clostridia bacterium
AAGTGTGTCTCCGTCAAGCACGTTGATGTTGATAAGAGTGCCACCCTGTGCAAAGTGAGCGAGGATGAACTTTTCTATTATCTCAATACCGCCGTTTTCTAAGGAAACGCATGGGTCAAATTCGATCTGCAGGGGAGCTGTGTTGCCGAATCCGCACTGTACAGATGCGATGCCGTTTGACTGAGCTGTAGATGCGCCATCCATTCGGAAATGAGGATTAGGGTTAGCACCGTGAGAGATAGGCTCGCCTGCACGTCTTCCGTTGGGTGTGGCACCTACCTTTGAGCCATACTCAATTGTTCTTGCCCAACTGAACCAACCGGGAACAAGCTGACGTCCATTAGGCATTTCCTGCGATCTGATGGCTTTCACCCAGCTTTCTGTCAGCTTTTTCGCCCATTCGTCGGAGACCGTGCTGCCCTGGCAGTATTTCGGTGAAGAATTAAGAATAAGACGAATTCTTTCGTTCTCGAAATTATTGTCGAGTGCTTCGTATACCTGATCCCACGTGATGATCTTCTCCTGCTCAACTCTCGTTTCAAGAGCACCGAAGGAATCTGCCACGATCGCAAGTCCCGCACCATCAATACCAACTGTATAAAGCTCTGCACAGCGGGAAATATCCTCACCGCGCTCGAGAGTGTTGTGCATCATCAGATTCATAACAAGCTCGGGGGTAACCTCCCACTGGTGGTCGAGGTGGAGATTGATTCCGGCAGCAGTGACCTCAACGGCTTTCTTTAGGTGAGCGTTGTATATTTCAAAAAGTCGCTCGGTTGACTTGTTTTCCTCATTCTTCATGTCCTTCAGAGACTCGTCAAGAACTTTTGCTATGTTGATCTTTACAACATCGTTCATTGGGAATTCCTTGCCGGGAACTGCCATCCAGTTACATCCTACGGCAATTCTTTCGCGTGCTGTTTTCTTATCAGCACCTGTTCTCATATATCCTTCAGCAAGAGCTTTATCGTTGCAGAAACGCGGCCAGCCGTTTTTGTTTTTGAGGAGATAGTAAATTGCACGGCGCAAAAACTCTCTGTCGCAGTTTTCGTGAACGCGCACGGTAAGATTGCAAGCTATGTTGAGACTGTCAGCCGCATCGAGTATGAGATAGGACAGATGATTTGTTGTGTCGCAATCGTTTTCGTCAACTCCGGATATCTGATAGTAGTGCGGGTCAATGAGCAGCAGGTTGGCTATGAGGAACTTGGCTGTCTCATCGTCAAGAATACCGTTCTTTACATCATTTTCGTAGAAGGGAAGAAGCAGACCGTCAAGCTGGAAGCCTGCACCGTCGCGGGTGTATATTCTGGATGCGCAGTTGAAGAACGCTGTCCACTGACAAGCCTGGCGGAATGTCTTTGGTGCACCGAGCCGCACAGCCTTGCAGGTTTCAAGTATGGTTTGGAGATTTTCCTTGATCTCGGGACGGGTTTCTTCGGGAATCATCCGCTCGATCTCTGCAATGTGTCTGTCAACAAATCGAATAATGGCGTGTACAACCTTTTCTTCTGCGTCGTAGAAGGCGGACTTGTCAGGATTTACTTTGCGATACTTCTCGATCTTTTCAAGAAAACCGCCGAACCCAAGCTCGAATCCGATGCGGTAGTCGCAAGCGAAGTGTGCATCGCTGTCAATTCCGGTCTGGATGTTGTATTTCTCCTGCAGAGGCTTTAATTCATCGTAAGGGAAGCGCTGCTCATCCCAGCTTTTTGCCCACTGATCGGTGATGGACTGGAGAAACTCCGTATTTTTCTTCTTTTCTTTAAGCCAGTCGGGCATAAAGTGGATATCTCCGCGGTAGTTGATCAGCATATCTCTCCAACGACCGCACAGCATCTCCATGGGGTCAACATACGGCTCATGCGCATCAATAACGCGGCAGAAGTTTTCGCACATTCCGTCATAGCCGTAAAAGCTGCCGTTTGAGCTGTTGTACCAAGGATCAACATCGTATTCTGCTGTAACGGGTACTGTACCGAAATCATCGAGATCCGTATATCCGTTCTGTTTTTTCTTTTCAAATGTATGGCGTATTTTTGTCTCACGAATTGCGCGAAGTCTGTCAGCGTATGTAAGCATATTTGTTCAGTTCCTCCATAATTTCCTTGCTTGGGGTGGTAAACTGTATGTGACCTATTCCGAGAGCAGCTGCCTTTGCCGATCCAAGGGGATGATACGGCAACAGCTCATATTTTACAACGTTATTGAAAGAACGGAAAAACTCCGAAATTTTGTCTATCTCTTGATCTATTTCGGGAATAACGGGTGTGCGTGCAATGATGGGTATTCCTAAATCATCGAGGCGTCTGAAATTTTCCTTAATGATCTCGTTCGGTACTCCGGTGTATTCCTTGTGAAGAGTGCTGTTCCATATTTTAAGGTCCGCCATCACGAAATCAAGAGAGCGGAAAATATCTTCGTCAAAGTATATCAGCGAGGTTTCTATGGCGCATCCTATGCCGGCTTTTTTGCATTTTTCGATACATTCTCCCAGAAAATCCTTCTGCATAAGCGGCTCGCCTCCGGAGAATGTAACGCCGCCACCGTCCGAGTAATAAGGAATATCGAGTATGACTTGTGAGAGAACTTCATCTGCCGTCATATCACGACCGCATATAACTCTCGCGCCTGAATAGCATCCGTCAGCACACATTCCGCACATGACACACTTGTCGGGGTAGAACAGCACTTGCTTTTCGTTGGAGATACATTCAGGATTGTGACACCAACGACAGCTTAGAGGGCAGCCCTTGAAAAATACTGTTGTTCTTATGCCGTATCCATCATGAAGAGAAGCGCGCTGAATATCTGCAACAAGTCCGGTCATGCTCATGCTCCTTTCGCCAAATCAAGCCATATTTTCCTAATTATATTTTACCTTTTTTACTCTGCGAAGTCAATAGATTTCGGTACATAGTGTCGGTGAAAATGGTGGTTGAAAAGCTATGGAAAATATGGTATAGTATTCTTATAATAGATAACGGAGAGCAAACCATGACAAACTACAAAAAGCTGACCGCACAGTTAATCGCGCTGATCGACGG
>JAGBGV010000361.1 GCA_017935805.1 Clostridia bacterium
GGCAAAGCGTTTTCTGAATGAAATCCCCGAAGCAGATAAATACACAGCAATACTGTACGGTTCTCTTGCAAAGACAGGCAAGGGACACATGACAGACAGTATCCTTAAAGAAGCTTTCTGTGGGAAGAATTTCGAGATCATATTCGATTATGACACTCCTACCGACTTCCATCCCAACACCCTCGATTTCATTGCTACCTCAGGCAGCACAGAGATCGCACGCAAAAGATACTACAGCATCGGCGGCGGGGAGGTAGTTGCAGAGGGAGAGGAAGCCCACGAGCACAGTGAGGTATATCCGCTGAACTCATTCACAGAAATATCGAAGTATTGCAGAGAGCGTGATATACGCATATGGCAATTTGTCGAAGAATGCGAGGGCAAAGAGATCTGGGACTATCTTTCCGAGGTCTGGAGAGTGATGCAGAATGCCATCAAGGAAGGACTTGATGCAGAAGGCATTCTCCACGGAGGTATCGGCACTGCCCGCAAAGCCCGTTATCTTTACCGACAAAAGCACATCGATGAAAGTGCGGAAACAAAAATGAACCGTCTTATCTGTGCATACGCTTATGCGGTCAGTGAGCAAAATGCCTCTGGCGGACTTATCGTCACTGCTCCAACCTGCGGAGCTTGCGGAGTTGTTCCTGCGGCAATGAAGTTTCTTCAGCCCAAACGCAATTTCACCGAGGAGCAAATCATTCATGCTCTGGCAACGGGCGGCATCATCGGAAATCTGATAAAGAAAAATGCCTCAATCAGCGGTGCGGAATGCGGATGCCAGGCGGAGATCGGAACAGCTTGCGCCATGGCTGCGGCTGCGGCTGCTGAGCTTTACGAGCTTGATCTCGACCAAATTGAGTGTGCCGCGGAAATGTCAATCGAACATCATCTCGGGCTAACATGTGACCCCATACTCGGACTTGTGCAGATTCCCTGCATTGAGAGAAATGCGATAGCGGCAATGAGAGCTCTTAACGCTGTTAACCTTGCGGATTTCCTTGCGGATTCAAGAAAGATCACCTTTGACATGATCGTTGAAACAATGTACGAGACAGGCAAGGACTTAAAGGTAATTTACCGAGAAACTGCAGAAGGCGGACTTGCCAAGAATTTCACCAAATAATGCCTGACAAATCTAAAGAACTCCTTGAAAACAAAACTCATACTATGCTATAATATGACAACTAAAAAATACTCTGGCGGAGGGAAAACATGACCAAAAAAACAAAAGCAACATCCGGTGCTGATGAGAAGACCCCATCACTTCCCCAATACTTCTCATGGATCAACAGCACAAATGAAGGCTCAACCGAAAAACAGACCATAGCAAATCTGGAATATTTCAAGTGGCTTCACGACAAGTATGGTATGAAGCTTAAGATATATGCGTGGGACGCAGGTAACCTTGACGGTGCAGGCTTCTACGACAATCCGTATGAATCCGAAAAGCTGAAAAAGCAGTACCCCAACACATACAAGCCTTGCGTTGACAAAGCCGCTGAATTCGGCTGTCATCTCGGCGTATGGGGTGGCGCTGACGGATTTGGTGATACACCTGAAGAAGAGCAGAAAAGACATGACCTTCTTGTTCACCTCTGCCGCGACTTCGGTTTCATGCAGTTCAAGTTTGACGCAGTATGCGGTTGGCCCCGTGAGGAAAAGCATCTCGCATTCAAGAGGGCAATTGACGAGTGCCGTAAGTATGTTCCCGATCTGATCGTACTTAACCACCGACTTTGGCTTGGCGAGGGTGAGATTGCTTGCACCACCTTCCTTGTAGATGGCGTCGAGACATATATCGATGTTCATGTCTGCAATGAAATATCCGGACCTCATCACCGTATGTACCCTCTTTCCCGTCCGCTTATCCCCGGACTCGACAGACTTGCAGAGGACCACGGCGTATGTATTTCCTCCTTTGTTGACAATTTTGAAGATGACCTTATCATTCAGGCATTCTCCCGTTGTCTGATCCTTGCTCCCGAGATCTACGGTAACCCGTGGCTCATTCGCGATGACGAGCAGGCAAGACTTGCAAAGATATATAATGTTCACGCAAAATACAGCGATATACTCGTAAACGGCATGACTCTTTCCGAGGAGATCTACGGTCACAATGCTATCTCCCGTGGAGACGGAGACACTCGTCTTATCACATTCACCAATGCATCCTGGCTGCCAAAGACTGTTACCATTAGCATCGGTGAGGAAATTGCACTTGCTGATTGTGAGGGCAAAGAATATATCGTTAAGTCCATTCATCCCTATGAAGAATACATTGCAACTGCCAAGGCAGGAGACAGCGTGACTATCGAGATCGAGCCTGCAAGAGCTGCACTTATCCTCGTTCAGGAAAAGTGCAAGTTTGAGAAGGACGATTTTGTTCTCACCGGTTGTAAATATGAAACAGTTTACGGTCCCGGCGCAACCCCCGACAAGGTTCGCATTTTCAAGGCAGACGGCACAATCGGCTCCATCGGCAACAGAAGCGTTGACTATGCTGCCATAAACGGTGACAGCACTATAGCACGTCCCGTTTATCTCGGTCTCCTCAAGACCTCTCCCATCCCCGCAAATCTTGAGCAGCTTTACGAGGCAACCTGCTTTGCCGCTGACTGTGACTCCCTCGAAGCTCAGTCACTGAAGCGCTCCGGAGATACAAAGGTTCCCGAGGTAAAGGCCGCCCGCGATGCATTCTTCAATCAGGAAGCATACATTTACCGCGGAACTGAATCAAGAGCAATGTTTGACGGTGATTCTGACACTTACTTTGATGCTGAATCCAAATTCATGGCTACACGTCTTGACGGCGGCTGTCTCCGTGTTGACCTCGGTAAGGAATACGACATCAGCCGTATTGAGATCGAATCGTTTGTTGTAAATGAACCTACACACGAGATTCGCGAAGCACATTTCGAGCCTCTCGCTCAGGTATCTGCAGATCTTGCAAATTGGTCTGACGCACCGCTTCACGGTGTAGAAACAACTCTTGATAGCTACACAATCCCGGTCATCCTCGCATCTGTCCATCTTACTGACCACTGCGAAGGCAAGAAGTGCACTGCAACATACACAGTAAACGCATCTGCACGCTACTTCCGCCTCCCCTGCCCCATGGACCGTATCTTCTCCTTCACTGCATACGACATGAATGGCAACAAGATCGACCTCTGTGCACCTCACGCAAACAATTTGCTTGCTCCCTTCGATAAGGTAAGCTTCATTTCTGCACGCTCCCTCACAGTTACACTTCCTGAGGACTATGCAGACGGTGCATATATCGCAATCGGTACAGACGGCATCCACGGCGATGAAGGTGTATACTGCACCATCGAATATGACGGTAAGCAGATCGGTGCGTTCGATCGCGCTTGCTGCTACCCCATGAACAACTGGGAATACAAGGCAAAGACTGCTAACTGCGGATTTACCTACTACTTCAAGCTTACTCCTGACATGAAGGGTAAGGAAGTAAAGCTTCATGCATTCTACAAGAACGAGTGCCAGGTAGTTACCCGTGCGTGGGTATGCGATACAAACAACAAGCAGCCCATCGCAGAGCTCAATATATAAATATCATATTTATACGGGCAGGCAGCAGTCTCCCCGTATAGTTTTATCTGATAGGAGGATCCTATGGAACTTGGATTTAAGCTGCATTTTGCCGATCATATCGAATACATATCCCGTGATTCACTGAAAGGTGAGACTAAGGACAACAAAACCGTTTATAAGACAATAGTAGACCACGTAAACGTTGAGTGGACATTTGAACAGATCCCGCAGGGAGAGATTATCTCTTTGGAGGTTACAAGCGACTCTCCTCTCGGGATAAACCGTATCGACAGCATTGTTTTTGATATTTCCTCTTTTTCTGTAACTGACCGAATCCCATTTTTCGGCACAAACTCTGACCACACAGAAACAAGATATCCCTGCGAACTTGTAGAAGATAAGTCATATACCAACAACGCAACGGGACTGTTCCCTACTCTCGCATCATGCGGTATGGCATTGGCTCTCGTAGCACCGCTTAATAACGTAGCCGGTGCAGGAGTGATCAAGCATAAAAACACTCTTTCTTATCTCGCCAAAACTATGTTTACGGAGGATGCTCTGAACTACACAAAGCTTTCGGCAGAACGTGTATTTTATTCAAAGAGCATCAGAATCGATGGACTGTTTGACGTATGTCAGTCTTATCTTCCCGTGAGCACATTCCCTATGCCCAAGTTGATTGGTTGGAACTCATGGGACTACTATGAACAGAGCATAACACCTGCTGATATTTTCGAGAATGTGGATTTTCTGAAAAACTGCTCTTTTAAGGAACACGTCAAGTATATAGTTATAGACGACGGTTGGCAGCATGACTGGGGTGACTGGTGGGAAAATGACAAGTTCTCCTGCGGCCTTGATCATGTAGCAAAGCGCATAACTGAAGCAGGGTTCATTCCGGGAATTTGGATGGCTCCTCTCAGAATTCGCAAAACTGCAAATATGATGAAGGATCATATGCATTGGTTCTGTAAGGATGACAGTGCGTCGGACGGTGTTATGTCATACGGAGACATGTACTGCGTTGACCCAACTGTTCCCGAAGCACGTCAGTACATCCTTGACACCTATAAAAAGCTTTACGGCTACGGATACAGACTCTTTAAGGTGGATTTTCTTGTTCAGGTCCTCTGTGCAAAAAAATTCTTTGACAGTACTGCCACGCCCTTCTCCGTACTCAGTGAGCTGATGATCGATATCAAAAAAGCAACAGGCGAGGATGCAATTATTCTCGGCTGCTCTCTTCCCGTTCAGTGCGGTGCTGACGTTGCGCAGTCGATGAGAAGCGGTGTCGATATTCATGTTCATTTTCCCCATGTCATCTGGGCAGCGGAATCTCTCGCTTGGACCTGGATGTATAACGGGCGCGTTACAAGAATAGACCCTGATTTCCTGGTCGTTCGCGGGGATGACACCTCAATTGATTACCGATCAGAGCATGATAAATATCTTCTTCCGAAAAGACGCGGCAGCGAAGGAGAGGACCTTTCTGACGCTCGTTGGTGTAATGGGGATAGATTCAATGCGGTAGAAGCTGAAACTTGGGCAAACCTTGTTGCAGTCAGCGGAGGCAACATGTTTCTGTCTGACAAGATGACAACGCTTAACGAAAAAGGATTGTCAATTATCGAAAACGCATTCAAGATTGCTCAGAATGAGTGCCGTCCGGTATTCCTCCCGGATGACATTCGCCTTCCTTCTGTATGGAAAGGTGAGACCGCAACTCTCATCATCAACTGGGAGGACGTACCTGCCACAAAGACGGTCGGTGGTCTTGGAACAGATCAGACCTCAAATAAGCCTATCACAGTTGACGGAGATAACGTAACAGTCTCTATTCTTCCTCATGAAAGCGTTGTATTATTAAAAAAATAACACGTCAACCAAAGGGACTCCGGTAGTCTCTTTGGTTTTTTATTCGCACTATTTATTCCCCAATTCCGATTGACATTTACCAAAATCGGTGATATAATTACGAATGTTGTTATTATTACAAATCGGAGGGTATTATGGAAAAGACGATCAGCAGAAATGCAAAAATGATTACTCTCATGTGTACGCTTGTTTATTTCGCAAGCTATCTGACACGAATCAACTTTGCTGTAATGATGGTAAAGATCTGCTCCGACATGAACGCGGCAAAAACACAGCTTGCGGTAGTGGTCACAGGTCTGACGATCGTATACGGCGTCGGTCAGGTCATAAGCGGATTCCTCGGCGACAAATTCAAACCCGGGCATATGCTATCCACAGGTCTTGCTCTTGCATCCGTGTGCAACATTGCCATGTTTTTCTGCAAGGCTATACCTGTTATGACAGTTGTCTGGTGTATTAACGGTTTTGCACAGTCAATGCTTTGGCCGCCAATCGTTCGCATAATGTCAACTTATCTGGCAGATCACGAATACAGCTATGCGGCAGTTCGCGTGTCCTGGGGATCGTCTATCGCAACGATAGTTCTCTACACCTGTTGTCCTCTCCTGCTTGGATTCATGAGCTGGCGTGCAATTATGCTCGTCTGTGCCGCAGTCGGCATACTTGTAATGATCCTGTGGACAGTTCTCAATCCGAGATATCTTGTGACACCCTCTGCGACGGTTAATATAGATAAATCAACAGAGCAAAAGCCTGCGACAGTTCCCGTTCCGAAGTTTGTGTATCTGCCTATCGTTCTTATCATGCTCGGTATTATTCTTCAGGGCACTCTCCGCGACGGTGTAACAAACTGGATGCCTTCTTATCTTTCTGAAACCTTCAATCTTCCCGAAGAAGAATCCATTATTTCCACAGTTATCCAGGCAGTGTTCAGCATCCTCAGCTTCTGGTGCTTTGATTTCCTCCACCGCAAGGTTCTGAGAAACGAAGTCACCTGCGCATCCGTCATCTTTGGCGGTTCCGTGCTGTGCGCAGCCGTGCTGTATTTCGTAAACGTGTACACATCATCCGCAGCAGTTTCTCTTATTCTCATGGCGGTTATCATTGCCTGCATGCACGGTATCAACCTCATGCTCATCTCGGTAGTACCCAAGCGCTTCCTCAAAAGCGGCAAGGTTGCTACATACTCGGGTATTCTCAACGCCTGTACGTATATCGGCGCATCCATCGCCACATACGGCTTTGCGGCAATCGCTGAAAACCACGGATGGAACGCAACTATCCTCACCTGGATAATCATTTCCGCCGCGGGTCTTCTCGTATGCCTTATCGCCGCTCCCATGTGGAAGAGATTCCGTCGGGAATATGCAGATAAATAAAAAATCGGACGTGTCTTCGTCTCTGCATTCTTA
>JAGBGV010000362.1 GCA_017935805.1 Clostridia bacterium
CGGAGATATGCAAGCAGCTTCTCGACCTCACCGTCGTCGGGGGTGAATGTGGGCAGAGACGCCACAAGTTTTGCCGTGCCGACAGCTTCAGTTGCCGTCTTTGCCTGATGAGCCGGAACGATTATTCGCTCAACTGAGTCTGCAATCATGCGGCAGTCACCGAAGGCGTCAAGATCCGCAATCTCTGCGATCCACTCGGTGCGCTTGGGCAGAGGTAGCTCGCTTGCTTTCGGGGTGAATGTGGGGCATGATGACCGATTTTCCTTTTCCACAGCGGAGGTGAGAGCTTCCACAGCATCACGTCGCAGGCTGTTTATTGCGGAAAGGGGCATCCAAAGGCCGTCGTCTATGTTAAATTCGATATTATTTTCGTCAAGTGAAAAGGGAGTGCCGCCCATTTTCGTCAGGTTTTTCGCCGCGGCATCCGGGGTGAGAGGACGTGCATCTGCCGCAGAGGGGATCTCGCCGTAAGCTGTAACCTCGGTGTCGCCGCAGTACAGGGTAAGGGTCGCGGGAGCGTCGGACGTCAGCGCAAACACCGCCCGAAGTGGTAGCTTGCCTGCGGTTTTCGCTCTCTGACGTTGCTCTGCTGTTCTCTCTTTGATAGCCGCACTGACCGCAGAGCTGATGTTTGAAGCCTTTGCGCTCTCCGATGTTCTGCTGACTTGAGTTGAACTCATTTTGCCGTAGCGAGCGGTGAAATATCCATCGGTGAATCCGCGGGTGAACAGGGATTCAAGCTCACGGATATCCTGCTGTGTGGCATTACGTCTCTCGTTGAGCAGTCGGCGGTAGACTGATGTAACGCCGTAAACGTAGGTGGGGGATTTGAGTCGCCCCTCGATCTTGAGGGATGCCACGCCGGAGCTTATCACGTCGGTTATTCTGCCGCCGAGGCACATATCCGCAAGGGAAAGTCTGTCGCGCTCACCCTCATCGGCGCAAGAGAAGGGAAGTCGGCAAGGCTGGGCATATTCACCACGGTTGCCGCTTCGTCCGCCCTGCACATATGACATGAGGCACTGACCGCTGAGGGATACGCAGTGCGCGCCGTGGATGAACATCTCGATCTCCATGGGAGAAGCGTCGCGAACGAGCTTTGCTATCTCGGAATGGGACAGCTCACGGGGGATCACCAGCCGTGAAAAGCCAAGCTCGGAGAGAACAGCACAGTCGGACGGTGACATCAGCGAGGTCTGTGTGCTGGCGTGGAGCGTTGCGTGGGGGTAGCGATCTTTAATAAGTCGGGCAATACCAAGATCTGCAACGATTAGTGCATCGGCACGGGAATCGGGCTCGCCGCCAAGGAGGATTTCGGTAAGTCGCAGGACCTCGTCGGTTTCACGGTCGCGAATGCGGGTGTTTACGGTAATATGAGCCGCCGCACCGCAGTCGTGGCACAGCTTTATAGCGTCGCGGATGGAGTTGTCCGTGAAATTCTTCGCGCGCATACGGTTGGAGAAGGCGGAGTGACCGAAGTAGACCGCGTCTGCACCTGCCGCAAGAGCCGCACGGAGACTTTCCTCCGATCCCGCAGGCGCGAGAAGCTCGGGAAGTTTCGGTTTATCAGTCATCGGTGCTGATTCCGCCGCGAAGGAGAGATTCGATGTATTTGATCTTTTCTGTTCTGGATGAGCCGCCGGGGTTGTCAGCGGTGCGCTTGTTTTCGAGATATTTCTCAAGGGCTGAAACCTTTTCTTCGGGGGATGAGCCGGACACGCCAAGTGCGTCAAGGATGCCCTCGTCACGGCGGTTACCCTCGTTTACGTCAAGGGTGAGCTGATCACCTGAGTCATTCTTGCCGGATTTTGCAGCAGCAAGACGAGCGGCATTGTCGGCAGCGGCTTTTTTGGCTTCCTCGCGGAGTGCGTTGTTCTCGTCGCGAAGATTGCGGATGTTCATTTCGCAAAGGGAGAGCTGTGCCTCAAGGGAGCGAATGTGCTTCTCGGCAGTAAGTCTGTCGCTGACATTCTCGATAGCGCAAAGGAGCGCCGCGTCAAGCACGGATATCTGGAAGCTGCTCCGTCTCATGCGGTTTATGCGATCGTTAAGGGTGTCCGCGATCTTGTTAACAAATTCCTCGCTCTCGTCGGTGACGATGTTGAGAGAAACGCCCGCAATGTTCAGGCTGATGCGCTTTTTTGTGTTGTTTTCCATTATTTTACCCTCCGTTTTCGGATGAAAAGACAATTCACCTAATTATACATTATATATTATAATATATTTTCGTGGAGAATAAAAGGGGTATTTGTGAATTTGTGCGGAATTTTGATAGTTATAGGCCGGGTAGGGTATACAGAGCACAAAAATCATTACTTCGGCTGACCCTACCCACGAGACTTCGTCACGGCTTGTTAAGTTATGAGTTATGAGTGATGATTGCCTTCGGCAAGTTATGGTTTCACTTCGTGAAAGTTATATTCGACTTCGTCGAGTTATATTGCTGACGCAGTTATATTTTCACTTCGTGAAAGTTATATTTTTGCTACGCAAAAGTTGTGGAAACTTTTTTCGTCATGAATGACTCAAAAAGTATATTTTATTAAATGGGTGTGGATATGTTAAAGTAAAAGCTGCACAGAAAGCAAGAAGGGGATTCTTAAGGGGAAGAATCAGAGAAGTTGCAGTTGAATTTTCAGATCTATAACAATTGGCGGGATTCGTGCGGCGGAAAGTATAAGCAATAATAAATATCCCGTCCTCCTTCCCCTTAAGTGC
>JAGBGV010000363.1 GCA_017935805.1 Clostridia bacterium
GAGCCTGCTTCTTGATGTCAACAGAGCCCATGTAAATATCGCACTGGAGTCCGAAATAAGCCGCCGCAGTAGCCAGAGCAACACCGTGCTGACCTGCGCCCGTCTCTGCGATAACCTTCTTTTTACCCATATACTTTGCAAGAAGCGCCTCACCCATGCAGTGATTCAGCTTGTGTGCGCCGGAGTGGTTGAGATCCTCGCGCTTTGCGTAAAGCTGTACCTTGCCGCCGAGAGCATCGGACAGTCTTTCAAGATGAGAAACAGGAGTAGGTCTGCCCTGGAACTCTTTTCTGATTCTGCGCAACTCTGCAATGAATTTTCTTGACTGAGCGATAGAGAAATATGCCTCAGTGATCTCTGCCATAGCAGCCTTGAGCTTGTCTTCAATATAAACGCCGCCGTACTTTCCGAAATAGCCGTCCTTGTCGGGATAGTTGCTGAAATAGGTATCAAAATCTACGTTATTGCACTTCATTTTATTTTCCTCCGAAATATTTCGTGATGTTTATTTATTCTTGTTAATTGGTGTTCAATCATGAGAGATTGTATCCGGTCTCACTCCGTCCGCACCATCGCTTTGTTAAAAGTTTCACAGCACCCTCCGACAAACAAAAAATCCTCAACAGAATACTCTGTCAAGGACGAATAATCATTATCCGCGGTGCCACCTTGATTCACGGTTACCCGTGCGCTTGCGAAATACGGCACAAATGTGCGATATTCCCGACAACTGACGTATGCCATACGTTGCAGAATACTCGGAGTTTCCTCCTTTGACTACACCCTCAGCGGCCCATTCAACTCCATTCGGAATCGGCAGATATCTGCTGACGACTTGTTTCTTACCCGACTCTCATCCTCGCGGGCTCTCTGTGAAGTCATGATCGTCTTTATTTCCGCTTCAACGGTTTGTGATGACATAGTATAACACCGCACGGAAAATTTGTCAAGTAGTTTGCGAAAATATTTCTCTCTCCTGCTCTGCACGAAGAAAGTAAACTCTAAAATACTCATTTTTGTTGACAAAATCAACTTGACATTGTATACTAAAATTGATTAAATATTGAAAACAAGGAGCGTTTATCCGTATGAATAAATGCGCTACAGACAAGAAAACAGCCCTCGGTATTGAGCTTGGTTCAACCCGAATCAAAGCGGTGGCAATTGACTCGGATCACATTCCCGTTAGCTCCGGTGACTACACCTGGGCAAGCAGATATGAAAATGGAGTGTGGACCTATGATCTTTCCGAGGCTTGGGAAGGACTGAAGACTGCTCTTCGCGGAGTTGAAAACCGTGACAGCATCAGCGTTGCAGGTATTTCCGCAATGATGCACGGATATCTTGTGTTTGATAAGGACTGGAATCTGCTTGTTCCATTCCGCACATGGCAGAACACCATAACCGCACAGTCTGCTAAGGAGCTGACAGAGCTTTTCGGCTTCAATATTCCCCAGCGCTGGAGCATCGCACATATTTATCAGGCAGTGCTGAACGGCGAGGAGCACGTTAGTAAAATTGCACATCTGACAACTCTCTCCGGATATGTTCACTATATGCTCACAGGTGTAAACGCAGTAGGCATGGGTGAGGCATCAGGCATGTTCCCCATTGACAGCGACAAGCTGTGTTTTGACGAAGCGATGGTTGAGAAATTCGACCGTCTCACCGCCGAAAAGGGTATTGAGTGGAAGATAACAGAAGTACTTCCGAAAATTCTTCTTGCAGGAGAAGCGGCAGGCGAGATCACCGAAGCGGGATCTGCAATGCTCGACGGA
>JAGBGV010000364.1 GCA_017935805.1 Clostridia bacterium
ATAGGGCTATGCCCGAAAATGAAAAACCACCCGCTATGCGGGTGGATATTTATTTATTTTAATACAGCCTGCGACATTATTTTTTCTGCCTCGTCAAGGATGATCTTTCGCTCGTTAAGCGGAACTCTTTTGCCGTCAATCAGCTGATAGTCCTCGTGACCCTTGCCGGCGAAGAGCACTATATCGCCCTCATTTGCGATGCGTACTGCAAAACGAACCGCTTCCTCACGGTCGGTTATTGTTGTATACAGCTTTGTTCGGTCAAAGTAATTAAGAATATCCTTGATGATATCATCGGGATTTTCGTTGTCAGGGTTGTCTGACGTAATTACTGTGAAATCAGCTAAATGAGCTGCTGCCTCTGCAAGTTCACGCCGTCTGACATAAGTGCGTCCGCCTACTGAACCGAACACGCAGATCAGCCGCTTCGGTGAATACTCACGAAGAACCGTGAGAGCACGGGTAAGGCTGAGTCCGTTGTGAGCGTAGTCGATAATAAAGGTAATACCCGGTATTGCATCCACTATCTCAAATCTTCCCTTGATAGAGATGTTTCGTAGCGCATCAGCCGCTTCTCTGACAGAGATACCGCAGCAGTTCACGGCCGCAATCGCCGCAAGTCCGTTGTATACGCTGAAGCTTCCGGGAGTGCGGAGCCTGATTCCTGTTTTAATACCGTTCCTCAATAAATCAAAGTCTATGCCAAGTGATGTTTCTGCGCGGAACGGACGCATATCGCATCCTCTGAAATCAGCTTCATTGTCGATGCCGTAGCTGATAAGTCTGCCGCTTGTACCGCTTATCATAAACTCAGCAGTTGGATCATCCACGTTATATATTACATTTGTTACGCTGTAATCTGTGAACAGCTTATGCTTTGCATTGCGGTATTCTTCAAGTGTAGCATGCTCACCCTCTCCAATATGATCCTCGGAGAAGTTGGTGTATATTACAGTGCTGAATTTTATTCCGGCAACGCGATAGTGATCAAGCGCCTGTGAGGATACTTCCATAACAACATGAGTATATCCGCGATCAAGCATAATTCGGAAGTACTTATGAAGCTCACGGCTTTCCGGAGTGGAATTTATGGTGTCGTAGCGGTTTTCGCCAATCACAACACCGTTTGTTCCGATATATCCGCAGCCTATGCCGCATGAGTTAAGCATCTCCTCGATAAGAATGGCTGTGGTTGTCTTTCCTTTTGTGCCGGTGATACCAATGACTGTCATTTGGTCTGCGGGATTACCGTAAAACTTTGCGGAAATATGCGCAAGTGCCTCTCGCGAATTGGAGACAACGATTTGAACAGCGTCCGGGGGCAGGGCAAGGATCCTTTCAACCACAAAGGCGCGGCATCCGAGATCATATGCCTGCGGAGCAAAGTTGTGTCCATCGGCACGAGCGCCGGGCATGCAGAAAAACAGTGTACCCCCATCTGCGAGCCGTGAGTTATATTCAATTTTATCAATGTTTTTACCTTTCGCCGCACCGCGGATTTCGCATCTCACGGAATTGAGCAGTTCAGTAAGCAAAACAGCCATAAAATTGCCTTTCGTTATCATCAGTCAAATGTTTTGGGGAAGCCTACGGTCTTGTGACCCATCAGCTTGATTGAGCAGCCTGCAAGGACCATAAGCGAGTCAACAAAGCGCTCGTCATCTGCCATGCTTTTTCCGATGAGAGAGAGCTCCGTACATCCGAGGATAGCACAGTCGCAACCAGCTTTGAACATAGGCTCTGCTACCTCATACAGCGCGTCAGGGGAGGGAATACCGCCCTTTTTGACTTGCTCATATATGATATTCATCAGCTTTTTCTGTCCGTCCTCGTCGGGAATCATGTAGTCCATGCCGTATTCGTCAAATTCGTTCTGGTATGAGCCGGATTTGATAGTGCCTTCGGTCGCGAGGATGGCGGCTTTTTTATATCCGCACTTTTTTATGTGCAGTACAGTTTCTGTAATAATGCTTGGCACAGGCACTTTTACAGATTTGCGAACTTCCTTGATGAAATAATGTGCTGTGTTGCAGGGGATAACTATAGCACTTGCACCGTAAGTTTCAAGGGATTTCGCGTCGCTAATCATTGCGGGCAGAGGACTTTCCTCACTGCGCCCGAGTATGTAGTCGGTTCTGTCGGGGGTGGTTGCGCGACTTGAAAGGATTATATCAATATGATCCTGATCGCGGGATGCCAAGGTGTGCTCTGTGATAAGCTCATAGAAGTATGCGCTTGACATGGGGCCGAGCCCGCCGATTATACCGAGCAGATTTCTTTTTTCTTCCATATCACACTGTCCTCAAGGCTTTTTAGGATAGTATATCTTGAATTTTTTGTTCTGACGTCTGAGCTGCTCTGCAACGCAGATAAAACGCAGGGGATTGAACATGAGATCAGGCTTGTACCACACGGATGAGTACTCAAGTCCTTCTTTAGCGAGCTTTTTCGCGGTTTTAACAAGCTCCGCATCCTCTGTGTATGTGTAAGCGACCTTTTTGGGAATGTGGTGCCAGAAAACTGCCTGCTCAACTCTCTCGCAGTTATCGCCTTCGGATTCAAATACCTCTGTAGCGAGCTTTGCTACGTTAAGACCTGCGGAGGTGAGATAGAAGTTGCTTCTGCCCTGACGGAGATTGATCTCGAAAACGCGGAAATCGTCATCCGTGCCTGCGCGAAGCTTTATGTCAAAGTTTGCAAAGCCTGTGTAGCCCATTGATTCAAGCATATCCTTGATCTTTTCAAGCACGGGCATTGAGGAGACAGGCTCAGTTACGATTGCAGCGTGATTGCCAAGACCCTTCGGAGTGTGTTCCTCAAGCATTGTGTGGCCGAGGCACATCGCGCGAACCTTACCGTGTTCGTCGGAGAAGGAGGTAAACACTCTCATCTGTGAGTCGCCGCCGCCGATGAACTCCTGAAGGATCATCTTCTCAGGGTATCCGGAGGAGTATATTTCACCTATGATCTTTTCCGCTTCCTCTGCCGAATGTGCAACGTAGACCTTGTTCATTCCGTCGAAGGGATGCTTCCAATAGTCAACGCTGGAGGAGGGTTTAACAATAATGGGGTAAGAGAACCCCAGCTTTTCCTCGGTAAGCTCTGCTGCAGAGGTCTTTTCCTTGAGCACTACTGTGGCAGGATAGGGAATACCGAACTTGTCGCATGTTTCGTAAAACTCCGCTTTTCTTGATACGGTGTTGAGGATCTCCTCGCTGGGGTAAGGGATAATGTAGTCCGAGAGCTCCTCGCGGTTGCGGATTATCATTGCAACATAGTCGTCTGTGCAACCGAAAAGCACCAGCTTATCACCAATGTGAGCGTCAGCAAAGCGGTGGAGAGTATCAAGCATAACCGCATCGTTGTCAATGTCTGGGATGCTCTTGAAATTGATTATTTTAGAATATTTTGTCGCAGAAACGGCATAGCGTCCGAATGCGAAGGATTTAACGCCGTACTGCATATGGAATGCCCGTGCCACGTTGTAACAGTTGAGGTCCGCACCAAGAAGTACGGGCGTAATGGTCTTGTTCATAATATACCTCAAAGATTAATAAACTGCTTATTTAATAAACTGATCGTGCCATACGAGGAAGGTGTAAACAGTCCAGATCTTGCGCTGATTGTTTGCCTTTCCGGTTTTGTGATCGTCAAGGAGCTTCATGAGCGCATCTGTGTCGAAGTATTCCTCAGCAACAGCGGATGTGAACGCCTTCTTCACGATGTTGTAATACTTGTCCTCGCGGAGCCATGTACGGATCGGAACAGGGAAGCCCTTCTTCGGTCTGTGTGCCCACTCGTCGGGGAGAGTTTTGTTTGCCGCAGTACGCAGAACAGCCTTTGTGTCATTGCCGTCAATCTTATATTTCGCGGGGATCTCCTGTGCTTCTTCCATGACTACCTTGTCAAGATATGGAACGCGAAGCTCAAGAGAGTGCGCCATACTCATTTTGTCAGCCTTGAGAAGAATATCTCCCGGCAGCCACAGATTAAGGTCAAGATACTGCTTCTTTTCAAGTTCGGACAGGTTCTTCACTCTGTCGTAAATAGGACGTGTGACTTCACGGGCTGTCGGTCCAACCTTGTATTTGTCTTTAAGGATCGCTTCTGCTTCATCCTCAGGGAAAACAAGCGCCTGTCCGATGAAGTAGTTCTCCGGTACATCGCTGCCTTTGATGATGAAATCGTGTCCCTTGAAGTAAGGGAGCTTTTCAGCAATATTTGCAAGCCCGCGGCGAAGTGCGGCAGGGATTTTCTTGTATTTCTGCATCATTGGAGTCTCGTCATACCACTCATAGCCTGCGTAAATTTCGTCAGCGCCTTCACCGGAGAGAACTACTGTAACGTGCTCCCTCGCAAGCTGAGAAAGGAAGTAAAGCGGTACGGAGGAAGGATTTGACTGAGGCTCGTCCATGTGATACTGGATAGTGGGGAAAGCCTCAAAGCACTCGTCAGCTGTGATGTGCTTGAGGAAGTTCTGTACGCCGAGACGCTCTGACAGCTCCTTTGCCTCACCTGTTTCATCGAAGTTCTTTTGCTCAAATGCAACAGAGAAAGTATCGTTTGGCATGAGAGTTGCCGTGATGTAAGATGAGTCAACACCGCCGGAAAGGAACGCGCCAACCTTAACGTCACTGATTCGGTGAGCGTTTACGGATTCGTGTACACGGTTGTCGATCTGCTCCGCACATTCGTCGTAGGTGAGTGTGTGCTTTTTCGAAAAGTCCACATCCCAGTAGCGCTCTTTTGTCATTTTACCGTCCTTGAGCGTGAACCAATGAGCAGGCGGCAGCTTGTATGTGTTCTTGAAGAATGTCTCTTCCATTGAAGAATACTGGAACGTGAGATAAGGACGAAGTGCACGCTCGTTTACTTCGGCTTTGAACTCGGGATGCTCAAGGAAGCTCTTTATCTCAGATCCGAAAATAACGTTTCCGCTTTCTGTGTTGTAATAGTAGAAGGGCTTGATTCCGAAGGGGTCCCGCGCACCGTAGAGAGTGTTTGTGTTTGTGTCCCAAACTACAAAAGCGAACATTCCGCGAAGCTTTTCAGCCAGAGAAGTTCCCCATTCTTCATATCCGTGAATGAGGGTTTCAGTGTCGCATCTCGTCTTGAAAACGTGTCCCTTTGCGATAAGCTCCTCTCTGAGCTCCATGAAGTTGTAAACCTCACCGTTGTACACGATTACCATGGTTCTGTCTTCGTTGTACATGGGCTGTGAGCCGTCAGCCAAGTCAATAATTGAGAGTCTGCGGAAGCCGAGTGTGATAGAATCAAAAGCGCTCTCGCCACTCAAATGGTATCCGTCGGAGTCAGGACCACGGTGAATGATTCTGTCAGCCATTTTGCGAATGACATCTTCGCGCTTGTCAATAATTCCGGTAAAACCGATAAAACCGCACATATATTTCTGCCTTTCGGGTGAAAATTCTTGTTTGCATTATAATACATCTTATATTATAACACATTCTCGCTGATAAATAAATACAGTTAGCGTAATTTTTACAAATTAGTTTGTATTTATGTTAAAATTTTGATTTCTGCTCTGTCTCATAAAATATTGACAAACATACTTTATTGATGTAAAATAATAAAAAACTTACTAAAGTGAGGTAACTAAAAATGATTAACAAGCTTGGTCTTCAGATGTGGACACTCCGTGATACAATGGACACTCCCGAAAACGTAAGAATGACATTCCGCCGCATGAAGGAACTGGGATATGACATTGCTCAGACTGCAGGCTGCAGAATTCCTTATGAAGATTATGCAAGAATTGCTAAGGAAGAGGGAATTGAGATCTGCGGTACACATGATGACTTCGATCTCATGGTAAATGATATCGAGAAGTCTATCGAGCTTCACAAGATCCTCGGTACAACAAACATGGGCATTGGTGGCTTCCCCTGCAGAACTGTTGAAGAAACAGAAGACTTCATCGAAAAGGCTAACAAGATCGCTGCAAGAATCGCTAAGGAAGGTATGAAGTTCACATACCACAACCACAGCAACGAATTCATCCGTCTTCCTAACGGTAAGATTCCTATGGATATGCTTCTTGAAGGTCTCGATCCCGAAAACACATCCTTTGTTCTTGATACATACTGGGTTCAGCACGGCGGTGCAGATATCCGTTATTGGATGGAAAAGCTTGCCGGCAGAATCGACATTCTCCATCTGAAGGATATGGCAAAGTGCGGTGATCCCGATGAACAGTTCATCACAGAGATCGGCAACGGCAACCTTTATTGGGAAGGAATCCTTGACGTTGCAGAAAAGATCGGCGTAAAGTATTATGTTGTTGAACAGGATATCTGGCCCGGCGATCCCTTCGATTCTATCAAGATCTCTTCCGAATATCTCCACAAAAACTTCATGAAGTAATAATGGCAACAGTTACGATAATCGGTGCGGGAATGATGGGCTCTGCGCTTGCATTTCCTGCGCGAGAAAACGGACACACAGTCAGACTTGTGGGAACTCATCTTGACCGAGAGATAATTGAAGCCTGCAAAAGAACAAACCGCCACCCGAAGTTTAACTTTGATTTTCCTGCCGGTCTGGAGTTTTATCAGATCGAGGACATGAAAACAGCAATCGACGGCGCGGACATGATAATCGGCGGTGTCAGCAGCTTTGGCGTTGACTGGTTTGGGGACTATGTTCTACCGGAGATACCTGAAGATATACCTGTGCTTACAGTAACCAAAGGGCTGATGGACACTCCCGACGGACGGCTTCTCACCTATCCGGCAGTATGGAAAGAAAAGCTTGAAAAGATGGGCAAAAAACTGTCACTCAACGCAATCGGCGGCCCATGCACCAGCTATGAACTTGTTCAGCATGACCAGACCGAGGTGGCGTTCTGCGGTGACGATATCGCGATACTTGAAAAGCTGTGTTCCATCATGGCGACTGACTATTACCACATCAGTATCTCAACTGACGTTGTCGGTGTTGAGAGTGCGGTTGCGCTGAAAAACGGATATGCTTTGGCTGTTGCGCTTACAATCGGCGTAAATCAGAAGAATTTCGGCATCGACAGCGAGCTGCATTTTAACTCTCAGGCTGCTGTGTTTGGTCAGAGCGTGAAGGAGATGCAAAGACTGCTTGAGCTTCAAGGTGCAGGAACGCTTGACAATCTTTGCATCGGCGCAGGAGACTTGTATGTTACCGTATATGGCGGTCGCACAAGACTTGTGGGCATTTTGCTCGGACGCGGACTTGACATTGACGAGGCAAAGGCTGAACTCAACGGTGTAACGCTCGAATCCCTTGTGGTAGCCGTCCGAGTTGCTCGCGCCATTAAAATCCTTGCGGCAAAGGGCGAGGTTGATCCCGCTGACTACCCGCTACTGATGCACGTTGACGCAATATTGAGCGACAAAGCAAAGGTGGACATCCCCTGGGAAAAGTTTACGTTTACAAAAGAATAAGTCATAACAAATAAAAGAAGAGGCTCACTGCGAAGTCTCTTCTTTCTGTTTTTTATTAAATACAAATTACTTCTAGACGCCCTTTTCGGGGATGCCAACACCGATACGGCCGATCTTGGTGAGAATTTCCATAGGAATCTTGCAGCCCCATTCGTTTGCTTTAGCGGTAGCCTCAGCGTATGTGGGATGGCCGTTACGCTTGGAGGAGTATACGATGATGCCGTCCCCTTCAGTGGGGTTGTCAACGGTGTCGAATCGGTATGCATCCTCGTAGAACTTGTACGCATAGATCAATTCCTTTTTGGGAGCGAGTCGGTTGGCTTTGTCAAAGTAGGTGAAGTTTCTAAGAATGGTCGCGTTGCCGTTGTTGTAAATGAAGTAACGGTTATCAACCCCCTCTTCGTATGTTGCGGACCATACTATGTCTTTCATAACAGGGAATGCTGTGAGCCACTTTTCGTTATAAACAAAGCTCGGGGGAGTATACGTCCATGCCTGATGTGCAAATTCTCCTCCCTCCATGTATGGTTCCCAATCCTCATCGGTAATGCTACCCTGCTGGATGACGCTTCTGCCTATGCTGATGTGGAGATTATCGGTGTAATCTACGCCATATCCGGGACCGTGAGCACCGTCACCTGTGATTGACTTGAAGATATTTCCGTAGATGTCAATGTCACAGAAGTCAAAGTCGATGTTAACTGCATTTACACCAACGTTGTCAACCTTCTTTGTGTCTTTCTCCCAGTAGCCGATGTTGTCAACAAGGTTGTAGCGTATCACGAGACCAAAACTCTCTGTAACGTGAATCGCACCACCGTCACCTTCGAATGTAGCAAGGTCGTGGAGATAGTTATACTCGATGGTAACATATGTACCACTGCCGCCGATACCCCAGTCAACAGAGGAGTGCATTTCGTTGTTGGAGATTACAAGACCGCAGGAGCCGTCAAACTTAATAGCTGATTCCATAACTCCGCGAACGTTAGACCAGTCGGTAATGAGGTTGTTGTGAACGAGATTGTTTGCACGAACGAGATTGATCTCATCACCACCTTCGATCTCGATACCGCTCTTACCGATGCTTGTTATGAAGCAGTTGCGGATAGTCAGATTTGTACCACTTACCTGAATACCCTCGCCGATACCGTTACGGGCTGTACATCCGTCGAATATTATATTGTCAAGATTCTCGCCGTATATGATTGCATCATTCGATGATTCAAAGGTGATGCCCTTGAAGCTAACGTATGAAGTGCCATCAAGCGTGATAATATTTTTAGTCTTAGGCATGGAGTAGGAAACTGTTTCGTGGTTATCTTCGGGGTAGAGATAGAGGTACCCTGTAGCCTCATCGATATAATATTCGCCGGGAATATCAAGCTCTTCCGGAATATGATAGAAGTAGAAGAACATACTCTCCTTTGCAAGATAACCGCCTCCGTAAGCTATCTCAAATCGGTTTTGATAGGGCATCTCAAATACAGAATTTTCGTAGTCGATGTTTGTAATCTGTGAATGGTCGCGCGCCCAGAGAACGCCAAGACGAGCCCAAACAAAAGCGTCGCCAACATCGTGCCAGGAACGGAACTTCTCATTTAGCTCCGGAGAGTATGGCACGTAATACTTGCTTTTATCATGTGGTTCAGATTTGTAAGATTCGTCTAAATCACCGGACACTTCATATGTTCTTACGCGTTCGCAGCCATCGTTGGGATAACGTGCAACTGTCAGTTTCTTGCTGTCAGAATAAAGAGAAGCGTAGGAATCGAGATTTACAAATATATTAAGGAATTCTTTGGCGTTCGCGGCACTGTAACCAAGCTTGTGAAGGTTAATCATAACCAGCTTGTCCTTAACTTCCTCGGGGAAGTACTGCCACGACTCGGTTGTCTTATCGGGAGCAGTAAAATCAGCAGCTGTAAGGTGTACGCCACCGTTGATGACAGCACCTTCTTCACCGATGTAGGTGATTGGACAAGACTTTGTACCACTATCTTCTGCAATGAATGCAACCGCCCTGTCAAGGATGTAAAAGCCCTTTTTGACAATCACATTAATACCCCTAAGACCTGTTTTGTCGATTTCGCGGATGGCGTCACGGGCAGCTTCAACGGTTGCGTAAGGCTTTTTTTCGGAACCGTCAGCGTCAGCTTTGCCGTTCAAAGAAACATAAACTGTGAGAATGCCGTCTTTCAGTTCACCGATGCCGTATTCGTTGTCATCCTTTGAGAACATATTGCGAATGAGTCGAACAAGGTTAATTCGGTCGGCAAAGGGGTTGGTAGCTGTCACGGAAACGATCATGCCGAGCGTCATAGTCAGCACAAGTGCTAATGCGATAAATCTTTTCATTATTTTATCCTCTTTGAGAACAGTGATATATTTGCATTATAACAGAAACACACTGTAAAATCAACCAAAAATGCTTCGTCATTTTGCAAAAAAAAGTGGCGCTTTTGTATACAATAACGAAAAAACCGGAGCCCGAAGACCCCGGTTTAATATTGCGCTTTTGATTAGTTGAGTTCTGCGAAGTACTTGATTGTACGAACCATCTGGCTTGTATAGGAGTTTTCGTTGTCGTACCAAGAAACAACCTGAACTTCGTAAAGATCGTCAGCGATCTTAGCTACCATTGTCTGAGTGGCATCGAAGAGAGAACCGTATGTCATACCG
>JAGBGV010000365.1 GCA_017935805.1 Clostridia bacterium
TCTGCTTTGCAGTGTCATCAAAGGGAAGCTCCTCAACTCGCGCGGAATAATACTGCTTTGCCATGTCAACATAGTTATCGTTGAGAGAAGAGTCACCCTCGCGTCCGTTTACCCAAATTGCATTGCCGACCTTTACCTTTGATTTTTCTGTAGCCGCAAGCGCTTCGTTGAGTGCTCGCAAGCTCTCGTTCAGCACTTTCGGTTCGATGCCTCCAAATATATTAGAGAACTCATCGTATGTCTCGCCGACAGCTCCATTCCCGGTAAGGGAGAGGGCATACAGCACGGAGACAGGCGAGAATATTATATTCTTCGGCTCTACAGCGCTATCTGTAATAGTCTTATACAGTATTTCCGAGAATGACATAACAGCATCCTCAAAACTGTCAGCCTTAGGTATATCTACCGAGGGAATTTCGGTTTTGGCATCCGTCTCGATTGGCTGAGTTTCAACCGGTTCTGTTTCTATAGACTCGCTGTCAATCGGTTCAGTTTCAACATCACTTGTATCAACACCACTCTCCGTTGGCACAGGATCAACTAAAGAACAATCCGGGGTTTCCGTGGCGGGATCTGTTTCCAAAAGCTTTTCTCCGTGCTTGCCGGGGATATTCGGCTCTGTTTCAAGCTTACTTTTTGGAACAAATGTGCACGAACTCAATATTATTGCAGTCAAAAATATTGCCAATAATCTTTTCACCATAATATTCTCTCCTTTTACTATTTTATTTTACAATATTTTGACGAAATAATAAATAGCAAAGTTCCAATATTTGAGAATTTTTTTGAAAATTAATTTTTACTATTGTTGAATCGCAACCAATATGGTATAATATGATATATAATTTTGATATTTTCAGGTGAATTATGGCTAAGCAAAAATATCTCGAATGCGGAAAAGCAGTCAGCACACACGGAGTTCGTGGAACTGTGAGACTTGAATCATATTGCGATACTCCGGAGAAGCTCGCAAAGCTGAGAGTAATGTATAGAAAGACTCCCACAGGTGAATTTGTTCCTATGAAGGTTCGCGCGGCTTCCGTGCAGAAGAACATGGTGCTTTGTACATTCGAGGAACTTAAATCTCTTGACGAGGCTATTCCTTTCAAGGGAACAGTTCTTTATGCCGACAGAAATGATATAAAGCTATCTGACGGTGACGTATTTATCGCTGACATTATCGGTCTTGATGTGTCAGACTCCGATACCGGAGAAAAATTTGGCACTCTTGCTGACGTAATTTCTCCCGGAGGACGTGACGTGTATGTTATTGATGATGTGCGCGGCGGACAGTTTATGATACCTGTTGTGGCTGAATTTGTTAAAGAGGTCATCACCGAAGGCGACCGCGCGGGAATCTATGTAAAGCTTATCGAAGGAATGCGAGAATAACATGAGATTTGACATAATGACCCTCTTTCCCGAATATATTGACTTCATTTTATCGGAAAGCATAATCGGCAGAGCCAGAAAAAGCGGAAAACTTGATATAAGAACTCACAATATCCGTGATTACTCCGAGGACAAGCACCGCAGAGTTGACGACACACCTTACGGCGGCGGAAGAGGAATGCTCATGGCAGCTCCACCTATTTACCGTTGTTATAGAGCAATAGCTGATACAATGACGAGTAAGCCTCATGTTATCTACATGTCACCCCGAGGACGTGCGTTCAACGAATCTATTGCAAAAGAGTTATCATTGAAAGAAAACATCATTATTCTTTGCGGACACTATGAAGGTGTAGACCAGAGGCTCATAGACGAGATTGTGGACGATGAAATATCAATCGGCGACTATGTGCTCACAGGAGGAGAACTCCCCGCCTGCATCGTTGTAGACGCTGTAGGAAGACTTTGTGACGGTGTACTTGCTTTGCCCGAGTGTCACGAAAAGGAGAGCTTCGAAGATGATCTTCTTGAATACCCTCAGTACACCCGTCCGCCGGTTTGGATGGACAGGGAAGTGCCGGAAGTTTTGCTCAGCGGCCACCACGCAAATATCGACAAGTGGAGGCAGGAGCAAGCGGAGCTCATTACTAAAGAACGCAGACCCGATCTGATTAATAAGAAATCTGGACAATAAGCTTAAACACTAAACAAAAAGCCGGTACCTATCAGAGCACCGGCATAATTTTATATACAAAATGTAAGTTACAGCATACCAAGAAACGCGAGTACACCGTTTGAAACTCCTGCGGCGAACAATTGCGGACTATATGCCATCAGCTCTGCATCCACAGGATTTGATATAAACCCAAGTTCAACAAGTGTGGCAGGCATCCGTGTTTTTCGTAGAACATATAACCCCGGACGGGCAACTACTCCGCGGTTTCGCAGGCCTGTTGCATAGTTCAACTGTGTCAGTATATTTTCAGCAAGCGATTCTGCTTCGCTGTTTCTTCGGTAAACGAATGCCTCGCTTCCGTTAGCCGATTCTATAACTGACGCATTGGTATGTAAGCTGATGAAATAATCTGCTCCCCAAGAGTTGGCATCTTCAACCCGAGCGCGAAGGGAAGTGGAATTTGATGTTCCAAGTTGTGTGTCCTCTGTTGGTCGCGACAAACGCACGTCAAAACCGTATCCCTGCAATGATTCTGCTGTAAGCTGACCTATTTCATATACAATATCTTGCTCTCTGAACCCGTTTCCTTCGCTTCCTGCATTTGGATTAACGGGATTGTGCCCCTGGTCAATGTATATCCTTGTTGGCATATTTTCCTCCAATTTATGTAATTATTAATTGAGTGAACTATGAAAGAATTACAAAAGCTATTATCAAAAATCAGACAAGCGACCGAGCATTACGAAATGATATCCAAAGGTGATAAAATTGCTGTTGGCGTGTCAGGCGGAAAAGATTCTGCCGCACTGCTTTATTCGTTAGCTAAACTTCGTGATTTTTATCCGGCACATTTTGACGTATGTGCCATATCCGTTGATATGGGATTTGATAGCGAGGATCTGTATGCTTCAACCCTGAAAATTTCAGAATCTCTCGGGATCGAGCATCATCTGGTAAAGACACAGATTGCAGATATAGTGTTCAATGAGCGCAAGGAAAAGAATCCATGTGCTCTGTGCTCAAAGCTGAGACGAGGGGCTCTTGTTGGTGAAGCTGTGTCAATGGGGGCAAATAAACTTGCACTCGGACATCATCTCGACGACGTTGTTGAGACATTTATGATGTCACTAATGCACGAGGGCCGAATCGGTTGTTTTTGCCCTGTAACAGTATATGACAATAATCAAATTTCTGTGATTCGTCCGCTGATCTACGCAAAAGAGAGTGAAGTTGCTGCAGTTGCTAGAGCTGCAGATCTTCCAACGATAGTTAACCCATGTCCGGAGGACGGCGAGAGTCAGCGCGCAGAGATGAAAGAATACCTCAAGTCGTTTGACAGATCCCACAGAGGACTTTATAAGCGAGTTCTCGGCGCTCTGGAAAGATCATGTATCGACGGTTGGCATGAATAATAAACAAAAATCCTCGGATATTTTCCGGGGATCTTTCTGTTTATTCTGTCAGCTCAAGCAGTTCATCTCCAACGGAAACAGCACCTTTCGCTGAAGATATTCTTGAGTAGTTGTCTGAATTAGTAATTATTATCGGAGTAACTGTTTCATAACCCGCCGATTTTATAATATCAATATCAAAATCTATCAAAACATCTCCCGCTTTTACTCTCTCACCAACACTTACTTTGACAGAGAATCCCTCTCCTTTCAGTTCTACAGTGTCAATTCCAATATGCATCAGAACTTCAGTTCCGTTATCTCCACTTATAGCAATTGCGTGGGACGTTTCTGCTATTGACTCAATAACTCCGTCCAAAGGAGAACATAGCTTACCGTTGATTGGAATTATCGCGCCCCCGTCACCAAGGATTTTCTCAGCAAAGGTGGGGTCATTCACATCTGATAATTCAACAGTTTTGCCGGACAATGGAGACA
>JAGBGV010000366.1 GCA_017935805.1 Clostridia bacterium
CGAAAGGCTCCCTCCGGGAGGGAGCTCCCGACGGAGTCGGGTGAAGGAGAGCGCGTAACAATGAAAAAAATATATACTCAAAGCTTCGCAGGCTCCTTCCACCACTTCGTGGTCCCCCTTCCTCCCGGAGGAAGGCTATTTAATTGTTCAGCCAATTATTTATCTCCGAGTGTGCCCTTTTTCTTTTATTAAATTAAAGCGACAGCAGATATCCCGCCGATTCCCCTATTCCTCTCACCTGATCCGGGTGCTGGAAATGTTCAATAGCGTAATATCCGTCGTAACCGCGCTCAGTCATATTGCGCACGATCTCACCAATCGGGATGTAACCGCTGCCCACGGATACAGTTGCAAGTCCGCGGCTGTATTTTGCGTCTTCCCAGCCCGGCTCCTCACCTCTGTCCTTCAAGTGAACGTGAGCAATGTAATCTCCGAGCATTTCCATGGCTGTAAACGCAGATTCATCAGACGAGGCAAAGTTGCCCGTGTCAAAGGCGTACTTCAGTCCGGGTACATTTTTGAGGAACCACAATATCGGCAAGATCCTCGACACAGGGGAGGAGGGGTTGTCGAAGTCCTCGATCATGACCGTCACGCCCATCTTCTGTCCGTACTCCACAGCACGGCCCATCATGTCGGCGATCTTTGTTATATCGGGAGACTCGCTCATTAGATCCGTGAATTTCGGATCAGCGTATCCGTCCATTGATACCTCAATACTGTCAAGAATGGAATTAACACGCTCGATCTCATCTCCCTCAAAGAATCCGGGAACAACGAGTACCTTGTCAGCTCCGTACTTGGCGGCAGAATCAACAAGATGATGCAGTCTTGTCATATCCCCATATTCCACGGTGTTCCAATTGAAGAACTCGTATGGGCAGTTGAGCTTGATTCCCGCCCGAAGGAGACGCGGCATCATTTCAGGATCTCGGTCGATCAGCTCAACATGAGTGTCCACCGCGGTAATTCCGGATCTTGCCGCCATATTCACTATCTCATCGAGTGAACGGCCGCTTTGTTCCGCCGCCTGAAGCAAATGATTATAAAAAACTGATAATTTCATATCGCTCTCCAATGTAAGTAATACTTCATATAAAGATCGGCAGAAGTGCTTCCCCTGCCGACTTTTTATTTGTGAGTTATTTCTTTATATCCTCATCTGTGAGGAGATTGAATCCGTGTTCCTTGAGGATCTTTTCTGTCATGGCATTGTTGGATACGCGAATTACAACGTAAGCCTCGCCGACTGTGGTAGAAACAAATGCATAAAGGTATTCGATATTGATACCCTGCTCTGTTACGACCTTGAGAAGCTCTGCAAGACCGCCCTTTTCGTCAGTGATCTGAACGCCAACAACATCGGTAACGTCCACTATCTTGCCGGCAGATGAAAGAGCAAACGCCGCGTGACGTGTATCGCTTACGATAAGACGGAGCACACCGTAGCTGTGAGTGTCCGCAACGCTGAAGGCGCGAATGTCGATGCCTGCCTCGGAAAGGATCTTTGTTATTTCATAGATAGAGCCGTGTTTGTTTTCTGCAAATACTGAAAGCTGTTTTACTGACATATTATTTCTCCTTTTCGATTTTTATTTTTGACATCAACCGTACAGCTTGCGCTTGTCGATAACGCGTACCGCCTTACCTTCGCTGCGGATGATGGACTTGGGTTCAACGATAGATACCTTTGCGTAAATGCCCAGCATTGAGTGGAGAGCTTCCATGATGTCGTGCTCTGTCTTGGTGATAGAGTTGATGGTATCGGAGAAGAGCTCTGGGGTCATTTCAACCTTAACTTCAATGGAGTCGGTTGTTCCGACACGGTCTACGATGATCTGATAGTTGGAGGTGAGACCCTTGGTGAGAAGCACCTGCTCGATCTGTGACGGGAATACGTTAACGCCCTTGATGATGAGCA
>JAGBGV010000032.1 GCA_017935805.1 Clostridia bacterium
CCTTAAAATTGATATTACCGTATCCCACAGGCGCAAAGGTGGGGAAAGTGGAGGTAACCTTACCGTCGGTTATCTGTGCTTCGATGCGGTAATCCTTAAGATGAACACATCCGATTCGTTCGGTTAATTTTTTTATGTATTCGAGAACACTTACTCCACCGTACTGAGCCCAGTATGTATCAAATGTGAAATTGATGTGCGGCGCGTTTTCAATCATATAGTCGAGGATGGTACTGTCACCGATCCTGAAGAACTCGTGATGATGATTGTGATAATAAAAAGAGAAACCGTTTTCCGCCATCCTTGCAGCCGCAACGTCAAGCTTTTCAACGATCTCACGCCGACTTTTTTCCTCTACCAGGTTATTCATACCCAGTGCTCCAAGCCCTATGTTTTTACATCCGAAACGATCGTGTTCCTCCATGAGAGCATCAGTATCGTTGAGAATACGGTCCAAAGGAACGTGAGTCAGGACGACCGGCAGACCACTTTCCTTTACTACCCTTGAAAGCATGACGGGGTCATAGGGACCACCGGAATACTGCAGATTAGTATATCCCATTTCTCGAAGCTTTAAGGCTGTATCCAAAAATCCCGCTTCATCGGAGATGAGATTTCTGAGAGAATATAAGTTGATTCCGATATCTTTCATTTTGTAAAACCACCATATCTGTTGACAATAATTATGATCTATGTTATTATAAGTATAGCACTTTTTTTATAAAAATAAATGAATTATCTTAATGATTTGGGGGATAAGTAGCACGATCTTAATATGAGGAACCTTGATTTGATTTATGTAAGACACAATATATCCGGATGTGCACCGTATATTCAACCGACAAGTATAGCGTTCTATGACTTGACTATCCTTCTTGACGGCCGATTGGAATATAACATAGACGGGACGGAAATTTTACTTGAGAGCGGGGACGCTATACTTATTTCCCCGGGAAGCTTACGTTCAAGAAGAAAATCGGAGATAACAGCGGACTATATAAGCTTTAATTTTATCACCGACAGTAGTGTCAAAATTCCTCTCGTGCAGAAAAAAGCCGTACGAAGGGAACTCGTATTGCTTATTGATGCCTATGATAGGATCGAAAAGTGTGTATATCCCGATAATAAAGAAAAAAATGAGTATCTTTGCGGCTGTCTTCTTGCATTACTTGAAGATATATCAAGCGAATCGGCCACAAATCCTCTGATAAGAAAAATTATAGAATATATTCACAGTGATATAAGTCGAAAAATAACACTGCAGGATATAGGAAATCTGACTTTCTTTTCTCCGATATACTGTGATGCGGTATTCAAAAAGGAAACAGGAAGGTCAATAATTGATTACGTAATTGACAGACGTATCGACGAGGCAAAGAAACTGCTCCTTGAAGGCGGATTGTCACTTTCGCAGGTGTCCGAAGAGGTAGGGTTTGCGGATTACAATTATTTTCCAAGAGTTTTCAAGAAGCGCAGTGGGTATACACCTACCGCATACAGACGTATTACTTTTTCAAAGATGAATTTGTGAGCCCAATCTCTCGCAGAAAACTTGTGAGCGCCCCCACCTTCGGTCGGCGAGACCGACTGAGTTTCGTCAACGGAATCATCGATGAAACACCGAGATCGTATTTGAACTGTTACAAAACCTACTTTTCATCTATAAAACAGAATATGTCAACATCTTAGATAAAACGGTGGGGGAGGGGAATATAAAAACAGGCTCTGCAGATGAATTTGCATCTCCGCAGAGCCTATTTCGCTAAAAAGTATATGAAAAAAATTGTTCTACAAGGATTTACGCAAAAAGAAACCGGACATCCATTCGATACGGATTGTATCAAAATTGGTGTCCGGTTTTGGTTGCGGGGGTGGGATTTGAAAGTCCCTTCCTGAAATATGGTCGAAATCTTCGCCTCGGTACACTCGGCTCTATTTCTCCCTATTTCAGTTATTTGCTTCGCAAAAACGATTCACCGGATCGTTTTTAGTCGCTCGCCCACTCCCTCCGGGTTATGAGCTGTTCCAGGAGTACCCGGAATGCCCAGTAAAAACTGGATAAAACGGGTTTGGGTATGCAAAAACCGACCAAAAACCGTCCAAGGAATCCGGGTATACCAAGACTAATTTTACCGTTTCCGACGATCCTGTGGAGCTGTTGTCGGCTTCCTTGAAACTTGTCGTGAGAGTGAATTTTGATTTGGTTTTGGGTAATGCAATTTTAGTTTTGAGGTGGGTTTTGCACTGGTTTTGTGAAATTCTAAAAAGCCGATCCGTCGGATCGACGAAAGAGCCGACGAGATGGGTGAGGAGGATTTAAAACCGTAGGGTATTACGTTTGATGCTTACATTGAATAGTGGATCATTTAATAAGGAGTGTGTTAGGAGCTAAGAAAAGATAGTTATCCGCCATATTCTTCTAACAGATCTATTAGGGAAATACTGTCTCTCGTTTACAGCATCTCTTAAATCTTGAGCTAACTGAATATTATAGTTGAATTCATGAGTTTTCAAGACTATTCTCCTGTTTGAATTTTAATACATGTTACTTATTGTGTGTAGACTTATTGTCAGCTATATTATATCATATATTGATATCTATAATAATATAATAGTTTTACGTGCGTTAACTTAAAACTTGAAAATTAAAAATCAAAACTCCCCCACCTGCCACAAACCTATGAAAATCCATGAAGAACAAGGCAAAACCACGTATTGTGTCAGGTGACACTATATTTCACCTCCCTCGAGCCGCCCTAAAAACCGACCAAAAATACATGTCTAAACCGGTCTAAAACCGTCTACTCCCATCATCACAAAAACGCAAAAAAGAGTCTTGATCATACGACCAAGACTCTATCTTTATACCTAAAACCCCCTGATACACAAGGACTTTGCCAAGGATACCGAACTGTTTTACTGGAATAAAAGAGAAGCCACGTCTTTACTACAGAGTGCTGGGCTCCAATTGCCCAGTAGGCTGCCTCAAGATGGCTTCGTACATAGTATAATAGAACCCGGTTCAAAAGTCAAGCCTAAAATTTCTGACGTTGCTGTTAGGTACAGAAACAATATCCGAATCCGAAATAACAGATGCAGAGGGGAGAAATCTTCCGCTTTACTTGTATAACACATGAAAAAATGGTACAATAGTATTATCAAAAATCTGAGGGTAATGTCATGAAATATGAGAGAAAAATAAAGTCTGACTGGTCAGCAAAATGGATCTGGGCAGAGGCGGAGGAAAGCTCAAAAAACGCATGGCTGTGCTTTAATAAAACGGTGTTTCTTGGTGAGGTGCCGCAAAGTCTTACGGCGTGTATTGCCGCAGAGAACAAGTATATTCTGTACATAAACGGAGAGCTTGCAGTCAGAGATGGCGGTATCAAGCGAGGACCTACTCCCACGGACTGCTACTACGATGAGGTGGATATTGCTCCGTTTTTGAAGGTCGGTGAAAACCTCATCAGCGTTCACGTTTGGTATTGGGGCAAGGATCAGAGCTTTTCAAGCACCGATGCAGGACAGGGTGGACTTCTTTTTGAAGCGATAGGTGAGGCTGTATCCGTAATCTCGGATAACACCTGGAAGGTCAAACGTGATCCTGCATTCAATGAAGATCACGGCGTACTTCAGCCGAACTTCAGACTTCCCGAAAGCAATATCTACTACGATGCACGCGAAGAGATGTGCGGTTGGAACACTGGTGGCTATGATTTTTCCGATTGGGAAAATGCTGCGGAATACTCTGTCGGCGGAAGTGGACTGTGGGGCAAGACCTACAGACGCGAGATACCCATGTTCAAGGATTTCGGACTTAAGGATTACGCAAGCTCCACCGAGGGAGAGGGCAGCATTACCCTGAAGGTCCCCTATAACGCACATATAACGCCTTATTTGAAGGTGGATGCCGTGGCAGGCAAGGAGATCTCGATAACCACGGAAAACACCGCTGAAGGCTCACTTCACAGTACGTACGTGACGAAGGACGGACTTCAGGAATTTGAGTCACCCCTTTGGTTCAATGGAGAGAGGATAACCTATACCGTACCCGAGGGAGTCCGTGTGATATCGCTGAAATACAGAGAAAGCGGATATGCTACCGAATTCCGTGGTGATTACCGGTGCAGTGATGAGCAGATGAATACCCTATGGCAGAAGTCACTGCGTACCCTTTACGTTACTATGCGTGATACGTATATGGATTGTCCCGACAGAGAAAGAGCACCCTGGTGGGGAGATGCAACGAATGAAATGATGCTGAGTATGTACAGCCTTGATACGGCATCGTACCTACTGTACCGCAAGGGCGTCAGCACTATGCTCGGTCACGCTTCCCCCGAAACGAAGGTGCTTTTGACGGTGGTGCCCACCAAGGGGTATTATTCCGAGCTTCCCATGCAGCAGCTTGCGGGTATCTGCGGTTTTTACTCCTATTACAGATATACCGCTGACGAGGAGTTTTTGCGGCAGGTGACCGGTCCGTCTCTTGATTATCTTGATCTGTGGGATATCGGGGAGGATGGATTTGTCACTCACAGAACGGGCTCCTGGGACTGGCCCGATTGGGGCGACAGATTCGACGTTCCCGTTCTTGAAAATGCGTGGTACTATTATGCTATGAAGTCAGTGCTCGGTATTGCGGAGATTCTCGGAGACAGAGAAGCCTGCGATGCTCTCGGAGACAGAATGGCAAAGCTCTACGATGCATACCAAAAGCTTTGGTGCGGTAACGGTTATAAAAGCGCATCTGCCGAAGGCTTCGACGATCGGGGAAATGCCGTTGCGGTGCTTGCGGGACTGTGCCCCGAGGAGCATTACGGCGAGATGAGGGAGCTTCTCTTTGACGTGCGTAATTCAAGCCCCTATATGGAGTATTATGTCCTTGAGGCACTGTGCAAAATGGGTGAGTACGAACTTGCCAAACGGCGTATGTGTGAAAGGTATCGTGATATGATCGCCGAGGATTATTCTACTCTTTGGGAACTTTGGGATAAAAGCGGTACTATGAATCATGCGTGGTCGGGAGGCCCCCTCGTGATAATGAGTAAGCATTTTGCAGGGATCACTCCGATATTGCCGGGATACGGGTTCATCGGCATCGATCCCAAATACAGTCTTGACAGCCATATGTCTTGTACCGTGCCTGCAGTGATCGGTGAGATAAAGCTGTCTTATACCACCGAGAACTGTCATACGAATATTGAGGTTGTAATCCCCGAAGGGGCACATGCAATCATACATCTGCCCGAGAACGGGGCTGCTTTGTACATCAACGGACAAAAGGTGTTTGATGACAGTACGGGAAATGCTGCAGTCGGTATGGAATACGACAGCGAAAGCCGTACGGTTACAGTGGAATAAAGTAAAACCTCTGCGAGGTATATTTCCGTCGCAGAGGTTTACCTGTTGTTGTATTGCCGTGGCAGATTTACTTACCGATATATTCTACTGTTATAACCCAGTCACCGTCGCCAGGCTTCTTCGGGATCCTGTATGTTCCGTCGGTAACAGTTACCGTGAAGGGGTCTTCATACTTGCCGGTACGGCAGTTGAACCACGTTACGGTGTAATCCCCGTTTTTCATCGAACGGAGAGTTCCAAGACCGCGGTAAGCTTCATTCGTTCCGTAGAAATATCCAAGATATACGTCATTTCCAATAGTGGATACGGAGTATCCCCAGCCGTTCGGCTCGTAGTAGTAGGATCTGTTGAAGCAGGGAACAAGCTTCCACCATTCGTACTTTTCAAGGAATTCTTTCATATATGCGACCTGCTGTCCGCCTTCGGCGTAAAGTCCTTCTACCCAGTTATCATCACGGTTGTACGAACCGAGCTCGTCGGAGGAATCATCAAGTCCCTCACCGTAAGACCAGTTTAAGGCCCAGATAGGCTGAACGCCGTAGCCGTATCCGAAATTACCGTTCATGAATGCCTGCCATCCTTGAGCACGTGCACCG
>JAGBGV010000367.1 GCA_017935805.1 Clostridia bacterium
CAGCACCGCCGAGACTTCCGGGAATACCGTAAGCAAATTCAAGTCCCGTAAGGTTATTCTTAGCGGCTGTAACGGCAAGCTCCGTAAATGAAGTACCTGCACCTGCAGTGATGGTACACCCGTTTACTTCCGTAGTATTAAGTCCAAGAGTTGAAATAATTACTCCGTCGAAGCCTTCATCGGGAAAAACCACATTACTTCCCTTCCCAATGACATAATAACGAATACCGGCACACTTTGCAAGGGAAACAGTCATTGCAAAATGTTCCTCAGAATCTGGCATAACAAAGAGCTTTGCATTACCTCCGATCCTAAAGGTAGAATGGAGTGAAAGAGGTTCATTCTCTTTGAATTTTGTTCCGTTTTTTATAAGAATGTCCTTGTAGGTCTGTATCATACCAATTTCACTCCTCATGATTTACAGAATATCGGTAATATCCGAAAAACTCTTTATAGTATATGTCTGACCGTAGTCGAAGTATTCTTTGCCGTTTGTTACGTGGCATGAATCCATACCAAAGTCTCTTGCTCCTTTAATATCAGATGTGGGAGAATCTCCTACAACAAGATATGAGCTAAGATCTTTGTCCCCAATGTCATTTACTACAAATTTGAAAAAATCAGCAGATGGCTTTGAGGCACCTATTTCCTCGGAAATATAGTGCTTTTTTACATGATCCATTACAGGCGAACCATCAAGACGGCCATGCTGGGCTTGTGCGGTTCCGTTTGTAATGATGAATATGTCGTATTTACGGCTGAGTTTTTCAAGTGTTTCCACTACATTCGGAAGAAGTTGACGCTGATGAGAAATATTATCGAGATAAGCATCGGAAAACTTTTTTGCAGTCTCCTCAGGAAGAAGACATGTTTCACGAAAAAGCTCCTCAAAACGCTCGACCTTTAATCTGTCGCGGGTCGTAAGACCACGCTCAAGTTTTTTCCAGTAAGAATCGTTGATCTCATGGTATCTTGCATATATCTCATCGGTATCGGTTACATCAAACGCCATGCAGCTCTCCTTGAAAGCCTGTCTTTCGGCTGCGGCAAAATCAAGGAGAGTTTCATCTGCATCGCAAAGAATATACTTATATTTCATTGTTAAACGGTGAAACGGTGGAAGGTCTTCTTACCCTTCTTAACGATAAGTCCGTCACCCTCAAATAGTTCTTTTGCTACAGGCTCATCAAAGGTTTCTGCCTTCTTGTCACCGTACATAACGCCGCCCTGCTGGATAAGACGTCTTGCCTCACCCTTGGAAGGAGCAAGACCTCCTACAACAAGAAGATCTGCGATCTTGATCGCACCGTCGGTGAATACGTCATCACCAAGCTCGGTTGTGGGCATATTTTCGGACATACCACCACCTGCGAATACGGCTCTTGCGGCAGTTTGAGCCTTGTTTGCTTCGTCCTCGCCGTGTACCATCTTTGTAAGCTCAAATGCAAGGATCTCCTTTGCGGTATTTAGCTGGCTTCCCTCCCACTTGTCCATCTCGTCGATCTGCTCAAGAGGCAGGAATGTAAGCATACGGATGCACTTAAGAACATCGGTGTCTGCAACGTTTCTCC
>JAGBGV010000368.1 GCA_017935805.1 Clostridia bacterium
AGGTTTGAGGCGAGCTTTTTTGTATTTTAATTCATCAATAATAATACTATAATAAATCATCGCATCGAAAGGAGCAAAACTATGGAAAACATGATCAAGGAAGTAGCAGGCCGTATTAAGGAGACGCGTCTTATTTGCGAAATTTCCGAAGAAGAAATGGCGAGTTCTACAGGCGTGACTGTCGATACTTACCGCGAGCTTGAAGCCGGAAATTTGGACATGACCTTTACATTTATCTACAAATGTGCGGCAAGATTCGGCATAGATACCACTGACCTGCTTAAGGGTGAAAGCCCTACACTTGAAGAATACAGCATTACAAGAGCAGGCGGCGGTCTTCCCATCGCTCGACGTAAAGGATTCCGTTACAACAACCTTGCTCCGCTGTTCAAGAATAAGATAGCCGAACCCTTCCGTGTTCTTGCAAGATACAACGAAGAAGAGGCAAACGCCCCTATCAAGCTCAGTCACCACGAAGGACAGGAATATAACTACATCCTTACAGGTAAGCTGAAGGTGTCCATCGACGGTCATGAGGAAATACTACGTCCCGGCGACTCAATCTACTACGACAGCTCAAAGCCACACGGCATGGTAGCATATGAAGGGGACTGCGAATTCCTTGCTATCGTAATTTCCTCCGGCGGCGCGGCATACGACTATCCCGAGAACCTCATTGAGCCTGAGGTAAGCGATGTTAAGCCTGCGCTATCTCCGCTTCCCGACAATCCCGTTGCGCTTAACTTTATTGAGTGCGTTGAGGAAAACGGTCAGCTCAAGAAGATCAGCTTCAAGAATGAAGACAAGTACAACTTTGCTTACGATACAGTTGACGCCATCGCCGCAAAGAATCCCGACAAGCTCGCCCTTCTCCATCTGGACGTTAACAAGAACGAGCGCAGATTCACATACAGCGATATCTCAAAGCTCTCCAACCGTGCGGCAAACTATTTTGATTCACTCGGTATAAAGCACGGTGATACAGTAATGCTTGTGCTGAAGCGTCATTGGCAGTTCTGGGTAGCGTCTATCGCACTTCACAAGCTCGGTGCTGTTGCAATTCCTGCCACACATATGCTGGTTGAGCATGATTTTGAATATCGCTACAAGGCGGCAAGCGTTAAGGCAGTTGTCTGCACAGGTGACGGCGAGACCGCTATGCACGCCGAAAACGCAGAAAAGCTGGTTGAGCAGGATATCATCAAGATCATGGCAAACGGTCACCGCGACGGCTGGCACTCATTTGACGACGAGTTCATGAATTTCCCCGACACTCTGGAAAGACGCGAGAAGGCTTGCGGCAACGAGACTATGTACATGCTCTTCACAAGCGGTACAACAGGCTATCCGAAGATTGCGGCACACAGCTACAAGTACGCGCTCGGTCACTACATCACCGCACGTTACTGGCACAATGCTGACCCGAACGGTATCCACTTCACCATCTCCGACACAGGTTGGGGCAAGGCTCTGTGGGGCAAGCTCTACGGTCAGTGGCTCTGCGAAAGCTGCGTATTTGCTTACGACTTCGACAAATTCGATGCGGCAGATCTGCTTCCCCTCTTCAAGAAATACAACATCACAACATTCTGCGCACCGCCTACCATGTTCCGCTTCTTCATCAAGGCAGGCATTGAAAACTACGACCTGTCCTCTCTCAAGAACACAACCATCGCAGGCGAGGCACTCAACCCCGAGGTATTCTACAAGTTCAAGGAATACACAGGTCTGTCTCTTATGGAAGGCTTCGGTCAGACAGAGACAACTCTGGTTATCGGTAACTTTGTCGGTGACACTCCCAAGCCCGGTTCAATGGGACGTCCTTCGCCGCTCTACGATGTTGAGATACTCGATCCCGACGGAAAGCCTTGCGATGCAGGCGAAACCGGTGAGATCGTTATCAGAACTAAAGATAAAACACCCGCAGGTCTCTTCAAGGGCTACTACAAGAATGAGGAAGCAACAAATGA
>JAGBGV010000369.1 GCA_017935805.1 Clostridia bacterium
CCTTGGGCAGAACAACGGCAACATCGAACTTTGTACGGTCAAAATTATGAAGATAATTAACCAGCAGACGCCCTGCTCCGCCGATGTTACTGTCGGAGAGGATATTCAGTATCTTTATCATCGTTCAGCCTTTCCTTTCTTCTTAAAGATTCCGAGGATCGCCTTCATTTCATCGCATCCGAGTAATGCAGCCGCTACAGCGTAAACGGTCACGCCAACAAGAACAGGGATGATGAAGCCGAAGAGCTTGCCCATGCCCTCGGTCAGCGTGGAGACGTACCATACAGCACAGCCCATTACAGCCGCGGAGATGAGGGATTTTGCTATGCCCCGGGCATCACGGGATGTAGGGGTGATGAGCTTTTTGTTTACAGCAAAGATAAGATTGATCGCCATGTTCACGGCAGTTGCGCCTACGGAAACCAGAGCAATACCGCCGATTCCAAGATATTCTCCAAAAATAACCACTACAGCAATGTTGAAGGTCATGGAAATAATGGAGGAGAGCATGGGGATCTTTGTTTTTTCTACGGCGAAGAATGCTTTTGTCAGTACCTCGCAGACTGCGGCGAAGATCATTCCCACAGAGTATGCGCGGAGTGCCTCTGCCGTTATTGCGGTGTCGGCAGAATTGAACACGCCGTTTTCGTAAATGATTGAGACAAATCCGCCCGAGAGCACTGCTACACCGACGGAGATCGGCGCGATAATAAAGATCAGAGTGCGGATGGATGTGCGGGTCAGGCGGTCGCTTTCATCTGTGTCGCCCGATGCCGCCGCCTTTGCGAAATAGGGGAACAGCAGATTTGTGGCAACGAAGGAGAAAAGCCCCACGATTATGATATACAGTCGGTTTGCATAATCCAGCGCGGAAATTGCCCGACCGCCCTCAATTCCTGAGGCGAGATTTGTGTTGATAAGATTGCACACGGGAGTGGTCCACGTGGCAATGAGAATGGGCAGGGTGTTTTTTGCGGCACGTCCTATCTCGGGGGTAGCGAGTGGAGCAGTCAGCTTGTACCTGTAGCCTCGCTTGATGAGGGCAGGTATCTGAACAGCCGCCTGTGCGATCCAACCAACCAGCATGGCGACTGCCAGTCCTTTTACACCGAATCTACCGTTCAAGGTGAAGAGGTAGCCGACCATAATGAGGTTTGACACAAGGCTGATGAGGGCGGGGATGTTGTACTCTCCCTCGGACTGAAGAAATCCCACAAAGGAGAACGCCATTCCCACAAATATCACCATTGGGAACATGATCCGCGTCAGCTCTGTTGCCATGCGGGCAGCTTCAGTGGACAAGTCAGGTGCTATCCAACCCACAAGAGTCGGGGCAAACAGCACACCTGCTACTGTGAGAGCCGTTGTGATCGTCAGAATCAGGTTGAGATATGACTGGGCGAAGGAGAGAGCTTCATTTTTGCCTTTCCTTACCGCTATGCTGTTGTAAACGGGGATGAATGCCGAGGTGACGACACCTCCGAGGATGAAATCGAAAATTGTTACAGGGAGCTTTGAGGCTGTGGCGTAAGCTATGGCGGCATCTGTTGTTCCGTAAGCGGACGCGACAAGTATATCGCGCAAAAGTCCGAGGACTTTCGACGCGAGTATGATCACACCCATGAGAACGGCGGATCTCGCCAAGGCTTTGCCTGAAAAGGATCCCTTGTTTTTTATATTATCATTCATACAATTGGCCTCAAGTTATACAACTTGGAACAGATAGAATTTCAGGTAATCGGTTTCGGGGACATTCATTAATATAGGGTGGTCGGGGGACTGCTGACGGCACTCGATCTGACGGAGAGAAACTCCCGCGTCATGGGATGCATCCCGCAGCATTTTGTAAAACAGATCGTTTGTCATAAAGTGTGAGCAGGAGCAGGTTGCAAGATAACCGCCGCGGGGCAGGCAACGCATTGCGCGCATATTGATATCCTTGTATCCGCGGTATGCGTCCTTCACCGTTGCCGAGGATTTGGTAAACGCCGGCGGGTCAAGGATGATGTAGTCATACTCGCACTTCTTTGATTCAAGCATATCCGTGAGCAGCTTGAACACGTCGGTGCAAAGGAAGGACATTCTGTCTGTAAGTCCGTTGAGCTCCGCGTTCTTTTTTGTCTGCGCGATGGCAGTTTCGGAAATATCAACTGCGGTTACGTGCTCGGCACCGCCGAATTCCGACGCACAGTTCAGAGCGAATGCACCTGTGTGAGTGAAGCAGTCAAGCACACGGCGACCTTTTGCAAGGCGAGCAGCCGCAAGTCTGTTGTACTTCTGATCCAGGAAGAATCCGGTCTTCTGTCCGCCTACATAGTCCACGTCGTATTTGATGCCGTTTTCGTTTATGATAACGTGACCGGTGGACGTGTCCTTTATGCCGAACTGCTCGGGGCGCCAGTAGCCAGTGAACTGCTCCATGCCCTCAAGCTCGCGGACCTTAACGTCGCATCTCTCATAAACTGCGGTGACATTTATGCCGTAGTCGGGGAGCATCTCACAGAGAGTCTCAATGAGCAGATCCTTTACCTTTTCCGTACCGAGGCAGAGAGTCTGCACAACGAGTACGGATTCAAAGAGGTCGACAGTCAGTCCGGGGAAGGAATCCGCCTCACCGAAGATAAGACGGGAGCATTTCATGTCGTCTCCCATGACTGTCTTGCGGTAGTCCAGTGCATAACGGATGCGGCGACGGTAAAATGCTTCGTCGAACTTGTCGTTGGCATTTACGGATATGATGCGGACGCGGATCTTTGAGTGGCTGTTGTAGTAGCCGGTGCCGATGAAGCGCTCCTTCGGAGAGAACACATTTACAAGTGAACCGTCCTCGGGAGTGCCGTCAACACGGGTAACCTCGCCCTCAAACACCCATGGGTGACCGGTTTTAGCGTGGCGCTCACCTTTTTCGGTTATGAAAACGCGGGGTAGTTGTAGCATAATTGTTTCCTTAAATTATTGTGGTTGATTCAGATGAACTATTGTAAATCTTAACCCACGCTCTTCTTTTTCTCTTTAGCGAGAGAAAAAGAAGCAAAAAGAGAACTTTCTTGAACGCATGGGTGTTTCGAACTCTGCGGAGTTCGATTTAGGACGCCGTCCTAAAAACCTGCCAACTTTTTGAAAAAAGTTGGATCAAAAACTTTCAGTAAAACAGCTTTTAGCCGAGCTTTTCGATAGCAACGATAAGGCTTTCGCGCTTTTCCTTGTACTTTTCAAGCTTTGTGCGCTCTGCATCAACAACTGCTGCAGGTGCACGGCTTACAAAGGATTCGTTGGACAGCTTACCTTCCGCACGCTTGATCTCGGATTCAACTGTCGCAAGCTCACCCTGGAGTCTCTTCTTTTCAGCCTCAAAGTCGATCATATCGCCGAGAGGAATGTGAATAGTTGCGGAATCTGTAATGATAAGAACTGCTGTGTCGTCGTCATATGCGTCAACCAGCTCAACAGCGGAAGCGGATGCAAGCTTTTCGAAGAATGCGCCGCTGCCCTCAAATGCTTCAGGATACTTTGTTTCAATGAATACCTTCGCCTTACGGGAGGGGACAACGTTCATTTCGGCTCTGCGGATTCTGATAGCGCGGATAGCAGCGATAACCTTTTCCATGTTGTCGCTCTCCGCCGCGAATACGAGAGATTCTGTATATTCGGGGTAGCTCTTTACCATGATGCTGCCGTCCTCACCGGGCAGACCGCTGTAGATCTCCTCGGTAATGAAGGGCATGAAGGGATGGAGGAGCTTGAGAGTCTCGCGAAGAACATAAGCAAGTACGTTCTGTGCAACAATACCTCTTTCACCGCCTGCCTGAACGGAGGGCTTGGAGAGCTCGATGTACCAGTCACAGTAGATATCCCAGATAAAGTCGTAAATTGATGACAGAGCAACGCCAACCTCGTAGTTGTCAATATTACCGCATACGTTCTTTACTGTTTCCTCAAGCTTTGTGAGAACCCACTTGTCCTCACCCGACAGCTTGTCAGCAGAGGGCAGCTCGATCTTATCAATAGTCAGGTTCATCATTACGAAGCGCGCCGCATTCCACAGCTTGTTAGCAAAGTTGCGGGCATTCTCGATCTTTTCGTCGGAGAAGCGCATGTCGTTTCCGGGGCTGTTACCTGTTGCAAGAGCAAAGCGGAGAGCGTCAGCACCGTACTTGTCGATGATCTCAAGAGGATCGATACCGTTGCCGAGGGATTTGGACATCTTGCGGCCCTGGGAGTCACGAACCAGACCGTGGATCAGCACTGTATGGAACGGACACTGACCAGTCTGCTCAATTCCGGAGAATACCATACGGATTACCCAGAAGAAGATAATATCGTAACCTGTTACAAGAACATCTGTCGGATAGAAATACTCTAACTCTGCTGTGTTCTTCGGCCAGCCAAGTGTGGAGAACGGCCATAATGCGGAGGAGAACCATGTATCAAGTGTGTCCTCATCCTGCTTGAAGTGTGTATGACCGCACTTCGGACAAACCTCCGGACATGTCTTCGCAACTACCATCTCACCGCACTCTTCACAGTAGTACGCCGGGATTCTGTGGCCCCACCAGATCTGTCTGGAGATACACCAGTCACGGATACCCTCTAACCAGTGAAGGTATGTCTTACCGTAGCTTTCCGGAACGAATTTTAACTGGCCGCTCTTAAGAGCTTCGATCGCCGGTTTTGCCATCTCGTCCATCTTTACGAACCACTGCGGTTTTACCATCGGCTCTACAGTCGCGCCGCAACGGTCATGTGTACCAACGTTGTGCGGATGCGGAACAACTTTAACAAGAAGACCCATTTCCTTCAGATCCTCTACCATAGCTTTTCTTGCCTCGTAGCGGTCCATACCGAAGTATTTGCCCTTCGCACTGATTGTTGCATCATCATTCATAATGCAGAGTTCCGGAAGGTTGTGGCGTTTTCCTACTTCGAAGTCATTCGGGTCATGAGCCGGTGTGATCTTCACGCAGCCTGTACCGAACTCTTTGTCAACGTAAGAGTCAGCGATTACCGGGATTTCTCTGTCTGTTAACGGCAGTTTTAACATCTTGCCGATGAGATCCGCATATCTTTCGTCCTCCGGGTTTACAGCTACAGCTGTATCACCGAGAAGTGTCTCCGGACGTGTTGTTGCGATCTCTACGAAACGGCCTTCTTCACCAACGATCGGGTAGTTGATGTGCCAGAAGAAGCCATCCTGCTCCTCGTGCTCAACCTCTGCGTCAGAAATGGATGTCTGACATACCGGACACCAGTTGATGATTCTGGAACCTTTGTAGATATAACCTTTTTCATATAATTTTGTAAATACTTCTAATACTGCATCAGAACAGCCCTCGTCCATTGTGAAACGCTCTCTGTCCCAGTCAGCGGAAGTACCCAGCTTATGAAGCTGTTTTACGATTCTGGAGCCGTACTCATCTCTCCATGCCCAAACTTCTTTCAAGAAGCCCTCACGGCCAAGATCATCCTTGTTGATGCCCTGTTTTCTGAGTTTATCAATAACCTTAACCTCTGTGGAGATCGCCGCATGGTCTGTACCCGGCTGCCAAAGTGCCTCAAAGCCCTGCATTCTCTTATAACGGATCAGGATATCCTGCATGGTGTTATCCAGAGCATGGCCCATGTGAAGGTGGCCGGTGATGTTCGGCGGCGGCATTACGATTGTAAACGGTTTCTTTCCTTCTCTTTTGCCGCGCTCAGCGTCAGCGTGGAAGTACTTATTGTCCAGCCATTTCTGGTACAGGCGTTCTTCAATGTCCGCCGGATTATAGGTCTTTTCCAGTTCTTTCATTTTCTTTCTCCTTTTTTATCGTTACATCTGTTTTCTCACGATCAGATACTCATCGCCCGGTCTGTAGTAAGAACAGCCAAAGTCGGTTCCCCGAAGGAACGCGAACATCTCATCCTCATCCAGATCGGCTTCACAGACATAATATTCATAGTCTTCATCAAACACATAAAATGCGCATGATTCGCAGCTTCCCTGCATTTTTTTCTTTTTGTCCATGCCAGACGGCCTCCAATTCCCAGGCAGCACGCTATTTTACATAGGACGGAACGTTCCTGTGTAATAAAAAACGCCCCTTATATGCCAAAAGCATACAAAGGGCGAAGCACCGCGTTACCACCTTTATTCGCTGTTACACTCAGAATATAATCTCAGAGGCAAAACAATCGTAAATCACTTCACCATGAATTTTATATCTAAGATCATACAGCAATCTCATTCAGTTTTTAACGGAAACCATCCGGGAACAGCTACTGATTCTTTCACCGTTCCGGCTCCGAAGCTACCTTCCACTCACGCATTCCCAGACCGCCTTTCAGCCTTTGAACGATCCTCTCTGAGGGTGCAAATAAGTCTACTCCTCTTCTTCCCAGCCTTTAGAAATATAAAGCATTATATGAAGTTAATAATAATTTAAAGCACAGCGGTTGTCAAGAGTCGGCATCTAAATTTTACATGAATCATCGAATTATCAATCAAATAATCCATCCGTCCTTGTGGCATATACTATGCAGACACGCTCTCGCTTGGAGAAAAACGTAGCGGATGCTAAGCTCGAAAAGACCTCGCTAAGCACCGACGTTTTTCTACAGTCTTCATAGTATATGCCGCAAGACCTGTACTAGGCAACGCTAAAAAAATATATTCCATCCAGATAATACTATAATTTAGATCATCTTCCGATACTGCGCCTTCCACTCATTGACAAGTTCACTAGCGCCCGTAATCCTCTTGATCGGATCTTTCTCAAACAGCTGCTTCAGCCGGATTACCTCAGGTGCACTTGCCGATTCATCGAAGGATCCCTGTGCTTCCACATTCCATGCACTGGTATCTTCTGATTCGATCAGCTCCTTGTAGCGGTCTTTTAATTCCAGTTCCGGCTCCATCAGGGTCAGGAAATACATGCGCTTCAGATACGATTTGTCGCTCTTCTCGTTCCATGCACAATCATAGGCGTACATTGCCTTCTGGTAGCAGAACAGTTTCGAATAGCACGCTGCTATGTTGTTCCAGATCTTGCTCTTAAACTCACCGGACAAGTACTTCTCTTTTCCGGATTCCAGAATCTTTTCATACATAGAAATCGCTTTTCCGTACAATCCGAGACTGTAATGATAGTCAGCTCTGCGCTTCGCATATTCGTCCACGGAAATCTTGCGCAGATTGGTCACCAGCTGACGATATCTCGCCTGCTCCTGCGGTGAATAGTA
>JAGBGV010000370.1 GCA_017935805.1 Clostridia bacterium
AACAACGTAGTTTTTATCACCTTCTTGAACTTTTCCACCACCAAGTTCAAGATTTTGTCTTGAAAGAGCCGCTGTTCTGCCGCCGTCGTGTGAAGATGAACTGCTTCTGTCGGTTGTATGAGCTGTATTAGGTCTTGCACCCGGAATTGATGCAGCATTTCTTGCGGCATTCTGTACCTGCGTCTGATTGACAGTGATATTACCGCCGTTGCCTGTAGGCTTATTATTCCTTGCAGGTGTAGAAGGAGTATTTCTGCCGGAAGTTTCTCGACTCGAATTGTCTGTTCTCGAATTGCTTCTGCTATCGGAATTTGAGTTGTTATTATTTGTGTATCTGCTGTTATTTGTAGCATTGTTAGCTTGTCTGTTTGCAGCATTACCAGCAGGAGTACTAATCTTAGTAGTTCTGCTTTGATTGTTTACAGATACATTTACGTTTGCATCACCGGGATTCGCATTACCGCCGTTATTTGACGGAGGAGGATTAGTGTTACGAGGTCTTGAGCCTCCACTGCTGGGACTGCCGCCGTGATTGTGGTTATGATTACTGCTTCCGCCTGAACGGTTACCGCCGCCGGAGCCGCCCTTCATACCGCCCACATTCTTGCCCACGAGTGATGCAAGGGTTCTTACCACAACAAGAGTCATACCGCCGGGGAATCTTACACCAACACTGTTGCTTGTCTGTGCAGGGTTAAGTCCGATTTTCGCTATATGTGCATCAATCTTTCTTGCAACACGTGTCAGAGCCATTACAAACACAAGCCAAACAATAATGTTTGACGCCCACATATTCAGCATTGCGTTCATTATGAGCTTTAAGAAGATGATATTCATAATGAGCATAAGGTTCATAGAGCCGTACATTCTGCACCAGCCCTTGAATATGTCGTTTGTATTCTTACTGCCGCCCATAGCAAAAGCGAGAGGTGCCATAAATGTGAGAACACAGGCTATGACATATCTCTCGCCAATATCAAAGAACAGCTTTATTAGCTGAATAATGAGAATAATACTTACAATTATCGCTATAAGCCAACTTACACCGCCTGCAGCCGAGAACATCAAGCTTGACGGCGGAGAAAAAGCAAAACTTCTCGGTATGTTAAGGTATGCAACGACTATACCTGTCATCTTGGAACACATTTCGCATATCTGAGGAGATGCAAGGAGAAGAAAGCTGAAAGCAAAAGTACGCATAAAAAGAAGCTTTGGATCTTCGCCCTCAAAGCCTACTCCCGACATTATGCTTTTCAGTAGTTGAAATACAAGATTTCCAAGCAAAAGTGCCCATCCGAGAGCAAGAATTACTTCGGAAATGTCATTTACGATAGGAGCTGCCTTTCGGAAATAGTCCATATCCATCGTCATAACGTCGATAATATCGCCGAACACATAGTCTGCCATATCTTCGATTAGACCGTATATCCACTCGATCAGCCCCTTAATAATGGGTTCAAGCAAAGACTATCACCTCCCTAAAACAACAATTTTTGATTTTAATTCGCAAATCTTGCTCGTTTTATAAAGTTTTGCGATTATATCCGCAAAACTTTGAATAAAGAAAAAGCAACCAACTTTTTTGAAGCTGATTGCTTTGTGCATTTTTATTTGATTTTAGTTTAGCAAATCTGCCAAAGCATACTCGCCGGTTAATACGTTAGTTACTCTTTTATACTCACGAATAGCATTAACAAGAGTCTCTACATCGCCAAAATACTGCTTAATAAATTCGGCACTTTTTACATCGCTGTGTCCTAAATTGACCTTGCAGTATTCACTTGGCTTAATGTCCGAGTGTTTGTTTTTGTAATCTGAATATTTACCCTCAGTTATGATAACAAGCATCTCTATTTCCGGTGCTGTTATTACATTCACAACCTTGATTTTGTGTTCGTATGCTTTACTCAACTTGAAATTTTCACCGTGAGAATCAAGTATTCTGAGAACCGTAATCTGCTCTGTAAAACCTTTTCTCAAATGCTGTTTTTCAAAGTTTTTGGCACTTCTGCATCTGAGAATTTCACCGTCAAGCAGATTATCACGAGTAAAGATAAGTTTTCCATTATCAAGCAACAACTCAATAATGGCTTGTTCGGCAGCACCTTCGCAAATACAGGCTACATATTTTGAAAGCTCCATAATCAGTCCTCCTTGCGAGTTACGTCAAGACTGTTTTTAAGAGCCATATATGCATCATACATGGGTACCGTACCTTCAAGAAGTCCGCTCTGATATGCCTCACTCTTTTTGATGTCGTTTCGCTTGAGAATATCCGATAAGTTCTCAACAGTTATTCCTCCGCGATTTCTTACGATGTGAATATTGTCGTTTCTCTCAAACTCGTCAAGAAGCTCAGAGTAATGAGTTGAGAATATGAGCATTGCTCCTTTGGGATTAACTTTCTTATCCATATAGAATCTGATAAGTGTTGATACAATCTCCTGATTGAAATGATTCTCAAGCTCATCTACAACAAGGTATCCGCCGCTTTCAAAGGTCTTTATAGCATTTAAGAATGTATTTATACCTTTTATTGTACCGGAAGAAAGATAACGGTTAAGTTCAGAAAACTGATTAAGAACGATTTCATCCTTACCTTTGAATTTAAGACAAATATCCGTATCCTTGCTATTCTTGTTAAGCTTCAAGTATTCAACACTCGGATCAAAGAAGGCGATAAGTTCAAGAGGACAGTCTTCGGATATACTAAGCTGATTGATGTTTGTATATTTCAGCATATCACTAAAAACAATAAGCTTTCCGGTCTTCTTATTGAAAGCAACCATTATACTTACATCGTCAAGAAGAAAGTCTGCATTGATATTTCTTGAAAGACAAATTTCATAACCTTCAAAATCAAATAGAGTTTTCTTTGCATCAACCTTTGATACAGGTTTTGACTTCAGTGTTTCATACTTGATGACAAGTTTACCATTCTCTCTAACAACTACGGTGTGAAGAAGATTAACAGTTTTGTTTTCAGCATAAAAATATGTGTCGAATACAACCTGCTCACTCGCTGCTAAATCATCAAGGATTTCAGAACAATCAATTGTATTAAGCGGTTCATTGTTAAGCATTCTGCAAACAAGTGCGATTAGTTTGAGAATAGTTGTCTTACCTGAAGCATTGATACCAATAAAAGACATTACATTATTCTGGTGGAACTCTTTAGTGCCGTTGACAAATACACAACCCATTTTCTCTGCGTTTTCTGCTGTTACTCGCTGTTGTGCTAAAAAGTTGATCTCACAAGTTCCCTGAAACAGCGGTAATCCTGAAACAGTTATCTTCAGTAATTTCATAGTTTTCGCTCCTTAATTACAGGTTTCGTGTTTTTAAGTGTCTATATTATAGCATATCCACTCCACAATGTCAATATTAAAAACGGAATATTCGTTTTTAATTAACAATTCACTGTAAGTCAAGAGTCGAATATAATAAGATGCTGACAATATTTGTAATTTCAAATTCCCGCCGCAAGTGAAAATAAGAGAGCAAAAAGTTTGCCGTTATTTTCATTTAAGGACTTAAGTGATGATAAAAGTTAAGATTTTACGGCTTAATAGTCGCAAGTCCGTCGAGAAGCGGTCTTACATAAGCAAGGAATGCACCGATGCCGTTGATAATAGCCCAAGCAATCCAAATACGCTTGAGCCAGTCAACACTCTGGTCTACCTTTTGCTGATTGTTTGAAAGCTTCATACCTACAACGCATACGGTAGTCATAAGAGCCGCGAGGACGGTACTTATTCCTGCAATATGATTGTAGACGTCAACGATAATTCTGTCGGCAACTACCCACATATCATCCACGGCAAATACATTTACCGCAAAAAGAGGTATGAGTGCCAGAATGAACGGTAGCGTCTGACAGCAAAACTTCATTATTTTGTTTTTCATTAGCATCTTCCTTTCTTAAAATGGTTGTGGGCTGCCTTTTGCGACAGCCCACGGGATAAAATATTGCAATTATAATAAATTCGTTTTCACGATGGGTTTCCCATTGTGAAAACACCTTCAAAACGAGCTACGCGAGTTCTCGTGCGGAGGTGAGATGGAAAATCTTTGATTTTTCATCGGGGATAGGCACGAGCTTCCACTTGGAAAACGAAGTTTTTCAAGTGATATCAGTAGCCGGTTTTCGGCATTTCGATATAGGTATAGCTGTAAACCTTTGTAACGAAACGGGAGATTGTGGTTATCCACTGACCGTTGTATACACCGCCCACATCAGCAGTATTTACAAAGCTGGAACCGTTTGCAAGTCCCTTAACGGAACGTGCATAGAGATAAGGCGTTTCAACCTGTGCAAAGCCTGCTCTGACGCTTCCAAATACATACATTATTTCTGTGATGTACTCGTTATCCGCAAGACCGAGAGCGATGTTTGATACATCAATTACATAGTTCTTGCTTGTGGAGAGATTGTCGTTGATGGTACGGTATTCACCGTTAGAAAGGTTAGTAAGATACACTATCTTGTAGGACAGATTCTGATTGAATGTACCTGTCACTATTTTTTCGGCACGGATAGCCGATGGAAGTGTATCACGGAAGTAGAAGCTATCAAGAGATACGCTTGAAGTGTTTGCAATATTCTTGAAGCTGTAAACGATGGGGTTATTGGGCATTACTTCGTTGTAGCCATATTTGGTTACCGAAACACCAACAGATACCGACTTATTAAGCACCTCGAATGTCATAATCTGACCGTTAAACTCAAGGTGTGCTGTCATAAGAGTTCCATTGGGTGTGTAATAAGTAGGAGCTACCGTCTCACGCATTGTATAAAGACCGAGAGGAAGAGGCTTTGATGCAGCTCTGCCGTTCTTGTCTGTCTTAATGGTGTCAACGATA
>JAGBGV010000371.1 GCA_017935805.1 Clostridia bacterium
GATATCATCTCATCGGTGAAGAATCCGCCAAGAACGCCTGCAAAAACAGTTATCAGTCCTTGATACAACCCCATCGGCAATGCGGAGCAAGTTACACCGATTCCCAATGTTGAGGCAAATATCATTGTAGAGATAAAGTCAAGTATGGATTTCGAGAACAATATCGACGGATCTCCGTTCAGTCCATCCTGCATTGCGCCAACGATTGCCATTGCACCCACAGATGTGACGAGGGTTGCCGTGACAAATCCCTCAGTAAAACGTGAGCTTCCCTGAAACAGCTTGAATTTCTTCAGTCGGTCACCTATGCTCTCGAGCCGTTCTTCTATTCTGAGCAGCTCACCCACGAGAGTTCCGAGCACAAGTGAAACTATCATCAGCATAATTCCGTTCGTAGATAGTTGACCGTCTTCACCGATAACCAGCATCTCGGACATAGTGCTTCCGATGCCTATAAACATCGCCGCAATACCAAGTGCCTTCATCACCGATTCCTGCAATCTCTCGGACAAGCCTTTTTTAAGCAGAATTCCTATAAGGCTGCCGACGATTACTGCCGCTACGTTGACTATCGTTCCAATTCCGGGCATCATTACACTTCCTTCTGTTTTAATTACCCAAACATCGACATCTGGTTGGTCTTTGACATACCCTTCAGCGCGCCGTTCTTTTCAAGGAGCTCAAGCACGCTCTTTGAAACCTTTGCACGGTTGCGAAGCTCATCTATTGAGTAGATGTCGCCGCTTTTCATTGCATTCATAATGTTTTCAGCCGCAGTTCCTCCAAGTCCGGGGAGTGAGGAGAATGGCAGACGGATCTTTCCGTTTTCCGGCAGATATTTTGTAGCGTGAGACTTATGAATATCCACGGGAAGGAAATCGTAACCTCTCTGGAAGCATTCGTTAACGAGCATAAGCGCATCTGCCACGTCAGCTTCTTTTGCGGAGATCTCATTTCTGCGCTTGTTAAGGTCTGTCAGCACATTTTTCACGTGTTCTTTTCCGCCCATAACGATCTCACCGTCAAATCCGTCCGGAGCTGCAGTAAAGTATGCCGCGTAGAACTCAACGGGGTAGTATATCTTATACCACATAAGGCGTATAGCGTCGATAACATACGCTGCCGCATGAGCCTTCGGGAACATGTAGCGGATCTTCTGCAGTGAGTCGATATACCAATCGGGAACATTATGCGCCCGCATCTCGTCCTGCATATCCTGTGGGATGATAACACCTTTTTTGTTCTTGCGGACAAATTCCATGATCTTGAACGACAGGGATTTGTCCATACCGTATTTGTGGATCAGCGTCATCATAATGTCATCTCGACATCCGATAACGTCGGAAATGGTGCAAGTACCTGAACTGATAAGCTCATCTGCATTGCCAAGCCAACAACCGGTACCGTGTGTCAGACCTGATATCTGAAGAAGGTCGGTAAAGTTTTTCGGCTGAGCGGAGATAAGCACTCCACGGATGAATCGCGTACCCATCTCTGGCAAACCAAGAGTAGCTGTCTTCGAGTCGATCTGCTCTGGAGTTACGCCAATTGGATCAGTTGAGGTAAAGCTCTCATACACCTTCGGATCACTCATCGGAACATCAAGCACACTGTAACCGGAGTACTCCTCCAATCGCTTGTACTTGGTGGGAATATCGTGTCCTAGAATATCCAGCTTCAAAATTGTATCGTGGAGATATTTGAACTCGAAGTGAGTTGTTATGATATCTGAATTCGGGTCGTCTGCGGGATGCTGTACCGGGGAGAAATCGTATATCTCATATTCCTCCGGAACAACGATGATACCTCCGGGGTGCTGACCTGTGGTTCGCTTTGTTCCCACACATCCGGAGATCAGTCTGTCAACTTCTGCGCGGTTTACAGAGATACCCTTATCCTCAAGGAAGTGAGCAATAAATCCGTAAGCAGTCTTATCTGCAAGAGTACCGATAGTACCTGCCTTGAACGCCTTACCTGCGCCAAAAAGCACTTCTGTAAACTTGTGAGCATCGCCCTGTACGTCCCCAGAGAAGTTAAGGTCGATGTCAGGCGTCTTGTCTCCCTTGAATCCAAGGAATGTTTCAAAGGGGATATCGTGACCGTCACGTTCAAGGTCAGCACCACACTCGGGGCACTTTTTAGCAGGCAAGTCAAAGCCGGAACCAACTTCACCGTGTGTAAAGAACTCGGTCCACTGACACTTCGGACATCTGTAGTGAGGCGGCAAAGGATTGACCTTGGTAATTCCCGCCATGGTTGCTGCAAAGGATGATCCAACGGAGCCGCGGGAACCAACCTGATATCCCTTGGACTCGCTGTTCTCAACAAGCTTACGGGCGATTATGTACATAATAGCAAAGCCGTTCTGAATGATGGATGTAAGCTCTCTTTCAAGACGCGCTGACACCACCTCGGGGAGTGGATCGCCGTAAAGCTCCTTCGCGAGATTCCAGCATTTTTCCGTAAGCTCTTCCTCTGCACCCTCGATATGCGGCGGATAGTTGCCGTGAGGAATCGGACGGGTTGGCTCGATCATATCAGCGATCTTGTTCGGATTGGTTATTACTACTTCCCTCGCAACGTCCTCGCCAAGATATGCAAATTCCTCAAGCATTTCTTCAGTTGTTCTGAAGTACAGCTTTGTTTCACGGTCGGCATCCTTAAATCCGAGACCGGACAAAATTATTCTGCGGTAGATCTCGTCCTCGGGATTCTTATAGTGAACATCGCAGGTAGCGCAAACCGGCCGTCCTGCTTTACGTCCAATCTCAATTATCCTGCGGTTGAAGTTGCGTAGTGCCTCCTCATCGGGAACAGTTCCTTCAAGGATCATGAATTCGTTGTTGGATATAGGCTGTATCTCAAGATAGTCGTAAAACTTGGCTATCTCAACAAGCTCAGATTCAGGCTTACCTTCCATCATCGCACGGAAAAGCTCATCCGCCTCACAAGCGGAACCCAGAATCAGTCCCTCTCGGAGTTCCTCAAGTCTTGTTCTCGGGATACGGGGATTGCGATGATAATACTTCAGGTTTGATTCGGACACCAATCTGAACAGATTCCTCATACCTGTCTGGTTCTTTACGAGAATTATCTGATGGTATGGCTTAAGCTTCAGAGGATCCGCCTTCTCCGCCATTAAGAAATTCATTCGGGAGATCGTGTCGATGCCCTCTTCAACAAGTCTGTCAGTCATGCAAGTGAAGATCGCCGCAAGCATTTCTGCGTCATCCGAAGCTCTGTGGTGATTGAACGCGCCAAGCTTATAGAATTTGGCAAGAGTGTCAAGCTTATGGTTCTTCAGATTCGGATTCATGTATCTGGACATTGCCACGGTGTCAAGATAAGGATTCTCAAAAGGAAGTCCGCTTTCCTCAGCCGCCTGACGGATAAATCCCGTGTCAAAGGACGCATTATGATCAACAAGCATTCTGTCGCCGATGAATTTGAAGAAATCCACAAGCACTTCCTTCACCGGCGGAGCATCAGCTACCATCTCGTCGGTAATACCTGTGAGCTCAACGATATTAGCGGGAATCGGCACACCCGGGTTAACAAATGAGTTGAATTTGTCAATGATCTTGCCGCGCTTTACAATAACCGCACCTATTTCCGTGATCTTACAGGTAGCGGCTGACAAGCCTGTAGTCTCAATATCGAACACCGCAAATTCATCATTGAATGATATATCATCCCCCTTGTACGCCGCCCGGGAGGTGTCGTCAACATAGTACGCTTCAAGACCGTAAATAACCTTGATCTCATCCTTCAGCGAGTCAGCGGTCAGCATTGCAACCGGGAAGCTCTGAAGATTGCCGTGGTCAGTGATCGCCACAGCCTTGTGACCCCACTTGTGTGCAGTCTTTACTATGTCATCAGCCTTAGTCGTAGCGTCCATCGCAGACATAAGGGTGTGCAGATGCAGCTCTACTCGCTTCTCGGGTGCATTGTCCATTCGCTCTACAGTCTTGATCTGCATAATGTCCGTGTACTGCATATACAGATCGTTGTCGAATGTGTCGCGTTTGATCGTTCCGCGGATAGCATATGCCTTGCCCTTGCCGAAAAGTGCCTCAGTCTCAAGCACACTCTCAGCGGGAACAGTCATTTTTATGTAAATAGACGCATCTCGGTCAGTTGCCGCAACTGTGAACATGACTTTGTCACCGCGTCTTGTTTCCTTCTGCTGTATGTCAAACACCTGACAGAGAATGATTACATTCTTGCCTGTGCTCTTTATCTGTCGGAGAGGTGTCACGTTGTCGATCTCAAACACTTCACCGAAAACAAGCTCGGGAGATGAAAAATCAAAGGTGATCTTTCCGCATTTCAGTCTTGTATCGCCAACCTTTTCTGCCTCGCCATCTCCGCCAAAGAGAGATGCAACTCTCGGCAGTGCCGGCTTTGCTTCTTCTTCAGCATGAGCAGGTGCAGATGCCGCTCTCGCCGCTTCAGCCATAAGCCGTTCATGCTCAACAACAATATTTTCCGATGCGCTGTTAAGACGTGCAAGCTGTTCTGCCATAAATTCAGCATACTGTGCGTCCGCATCTGCGCTTCTCTTTATCTCGATCTTGTATTCAAGTCCAAACTCGCTTCCGATTATCCCCTCGGATACACGGGCAGTTTTAGCAAGGTCAAGGAGAGTTATTGCGCCCTCTGAGAAAGGAATATACACAGTAATAGTGTCTCCGACCTGCTTTGCATCAAACTTGCCGAAGAATCCGTTAGCCACGATGCCGAGCCTTGCGACTTCGATAAATATCTCGCTTAGATAATCCGTTGTAAAAAGCTCTGCGGGGTAATGAGTGAGAATCCTTACCTGTGAAAGCTCATATGCCGCCCTTATCTTTGCCTCGAGAGCGTAGATGTCCTTCTTTTTGTACAGCCGCGGCAAGGTACAGTTCACCTCGGCAATACGCTGCTCACGGCTGATCTTCAGTTTTATATCTGTTGCGTCTTTGAATATTTCCCGTTCAATGCCATTCAGCTCGTCCACTACCTTTTTGAAGGTGTCGGACAGTGTACGGCTATTATTCTCTGCCATGGAGATTCCTCCGATTATTATTCATCAATTGCTTTTCTTGTCTCTTCTATCAGAAAATCTACCGCACGGTCCTCTTCTACCTTGAACTGCGGTACACCATTTTTGAAGTATAGCACAAATCCGTCGCCGCCGGCAATTCCGAAATCCGCTTCTCTTGCTTCACCCGGACCGTTTACAGCGCATCCCATTATAGCCACCTTCAGCGTTTTTCCCTTTGTGTCAATATCAGAAATAGCTCTCTTATATTTTCCGCCTATCGAGATAAGGTCGATCTTTGTTCTGCCGCATGTTGGGCATGAGATCACGTTGATACCTCCGCCTCGATTAAGTCCAAGGGCAGAGAGTATTTCCCGTGCAGCTTTTACCTCGTCTACAGGGTCGGCAGTCAAGGATACACGGATAGTGTCACCTATGCCATCAAGAAGAAGTGAGCCGATACCAATTGAGCTTTTAACAAGACCGGAATACCCGTCACCCGCCTCTGTTACACCCAAATGTATGGGATAGTCGCTCTGTTCACTGACGATTCTTGCCGCACGGGTCATTTCGTCCACAGTTGAAGATTTGATCGAGATAACCACGTCGGAAAAACCGCAAGATTCAAGAACATCCGCCTCATTCAAAGCTGATTCAGCGAGAGCCTCAGCAGTGGGAGCACCGTACTTTTCCAGTATAGCCTTGTCAAGTGAACCGCCGTTTACACCGATTCTTATAGGCAGACCGGCAGACTTGCAGGCATTGGCTACCTCAGCAACCTTCCAGCGCTCACCGATGTTGCCGGGGTTGATACGGATCTTGTCCGCACCCATTTTCACAGACTCGAGTGCTATCCTGTAGTCAAAATGAATATCAGCTACAAGAGGGCATTTTACGTCCTGTTCCTTAGCAAATCTGAACACCCTCGCACATTCTACAGTCGGTATCGCAAGGCGCACAATGTCACACTTCGCCATCTCCAGACGCTTGATCTGTCCTACAGATGCCGCAAAATTCTCCGCAGGAACATTTGTCATGGACTGCACCGTAATCGGACTTCCACCGCCCAGCATCAGCTTTCCGACACTAACTGTTCTTGTAATCTTTCGTTTCATTTATGTATTCCTCTCGTGTTAATAAAACGGCAAAAGCCTACCGAGTTTTTCTCGGTAAGCTATCCTCTAAAACAGGCCTATCACGTCTTTTACCGCGATAACGACCATTAATATCATAAGAAGTACAAGTCCCGCAAAGTGGATGTATCCTTCAATCTCACGCTTCACCGGCTTGCGGCATATGAGCTCGATAAACTGGAACAGCAATCTGCCTCCGTCAAGCGCAGGAAGCGGCAGAAGATTCATAACACCAAGGTTCATGCTGATAACCACTGCCAAGTACACAAGATCAGAAAAGCCTTGCTTTGCCGCCTCGCCAAGTGCCTGAGTGACACCGATCGGACCCGAAATGCTTTCCATACCGTATCGACCTCTCACCAAGTCGACGAGAGATTCCCAAATCATCTTTATAGTGGAGGTAGAACGGAAAAAGCCGTGCTTTATTACATTTCCGAAGGATTTCTCCTCATAGCCCACTTGGAAGTCGATAGTTCCGAAGGTAGTGCCCTGCTCCTCAAATGTGGGGAACACAACATCCTCGAGGGTTATCTTCTCTCCGTTGCGAATTACGGTAATATCAAGAGGCTCAATACCCTTACGCATGATCTCGTAAAAAGTCTCGTTTGCTATGTGCACTCTTGTGCCTTCAACGGCGTAGAACTCATCCCCCACACGAAGTCCGCCCTCGTATGCGTAGTTGACACCGTTGTCTCCCGTGGGAAGTCTTGTTATCTTGTTCGAGCGAAGGCTCTCCTGGGAAGCAACAAGTATTACCATAACGAGGATGCCGATCACTAAATTCATAAGCGCGCCGGCAGATGTAATGATTATTCTCTTCCACACAGCTTTCTTATGAAATGCGTTCTCGTCATCCGACTCCGTATCTTCTCCTTCCATGGAGACAAAGCCACCAATGGGAAACAGGCGGAGTGAATATGCGATATTCGTCTTTTTGGAAACCTTCGTAAAGAGCTTTGGTCCCATACCGATGGCAAACTCATGAATGGTAACACCAAATCTTCTTGCCGCCAGATAGTGACCGAACTCATGTATGAAGATCAAAAATCCGAAGATAAGTAATGCTAAAATTACAGTCCAAAGGTTGATAGTAATCACACCCTTTACACGATTTTTTCAATTTGTGTCAGGCAAGCCTCTCTCGCTTCACGGTCAGCCTCACGCAGCTGCTCCTCATTTTCACCGCCGTATACGGCAATGACACCAAGTGTCTCGCGAACAACGGAAGCAATGTCGTTAAAGCCGATCTTATCATTGAGAAATGCTTCAACCGCAACTTCATCAGCTGCAATAAGCGATGTCGGTACTGTGCCGCCATGTCTGATCGCCTCTCTCGCAACATCAAGCAGAGGGAATGCATCAGTGTCAGGCTTCTCAAAAGTCAGCTTGAATATTTCAGTCAAGTCAAGTGAGTCATGATCCACCTTCGTAGAGTGAGGAGCAGTTGCCGCATATCTTATGCAATCACGCATATCCGGACGCCCCATCTGCGCCATGAAAGTATTATCATTATATTCTATCATTGAGTGGATTATACTCTGGCGATGAACTACAACGTCAACTTGCTCTTCGGGTTTTCCGAAAAGTCGCACCGCCTCGATGATCTCAAAGCCCTTGTTCATGAGTGTTGCTGAGTCCACTGTGATCTTCTTGCCCATTTTCCATGTGGGATGTGCAAGCGCCTCGCGGGCTGTGACGTTTTTTAGTTCAGCTCCGGTTCTGCCGAAAAACGGTCCGCCGGATGCAGTCAGTATTATACGCTTTACATCGTCAGGAGCCTTTCCCTCCATGCAGCGGTAAATTGCGCTGTGCTCGCTGTCAACAAGGATCATTTCACCGCCCACTGAGTTCATAAGATCAAAGATCATGTCTCCGGCGGAAATTATGGCTTCCTTATTCGCCATACCTACTCGCTTACCCGACCTTGCCGCTGCAAGTGCATAACCGAGTCCGGCGAGCCCCGCAACAGAGTGGAAGATCATGTCGGCATCCGTATGCTCTATTGCGTCATATACCTCATCGTTTTTATAGATTATCTCAGGAATAGCGATCTCGCCAATCAGCTCAAGCTCATTTTTCAGCCGCTTTGCCGCCGCTATACTACCTACTGCTACAGTTTTCGGTGAAAATTCCTTGATTTGCTCACAAAGCAACGATGTGTTCTCGCCTGCTGTGAGCATATCTACTGCAAGTCCCAATTCCCGAATTACGTCAAGAGTCTGGGTACCCACAGAGCCTGTCGAGCCAAGTACAACAGCACTCCTCGGGGTGAAATCTTTTCTTGGATTCAGATTAATCATCAGTTCACCGTTATCAGATCATCTTTTCCGCAACATACGGAATGGTGGAAATGATATACAAAACAGGTGCGGTAAGCAGAACGCTGTCGAATCGGTCAAGCACACCGCCGTGACCCGGGAACAGGTTGCCGTAGTCCTTAACATCGAATCTTCTCTTTATTGCAGATGCTGCAAGGTCGCCGATCTGTGCGATCACAGAGATGACAGCGCCCACCACAGCCATTGCGATCATGTTGAATGACACATCAGCATTGAACCATGTTTTGATAATAATACCGTAAACTATAAATGCTATGGCAGCGAAAACTATACCGCCTACGCTTCCCTCGATAGTCTTTTTGGGGGACACCTCTGGTATGAGCTTGTGTTTGCCAAACAGTCTTCCGCAGAGATATGCGAAAATGTCGCTGACCCATGGGCCTACAAACACAAGAAGATACAAGTAATCTCCTGCCTCACGGAGCATAACTATACAGGTAAATGACAGGGATGTATAAAGAACTCCCATAAACGCAGATGCTACCAAAGTGTAGTCAAGCTTGCCCTTTGAGAATACTATTGTGGTAAACAGAAGGATCAGATACACAAGATAGCATGAGAGCATGATTGTGATAGTGCTCTTATCCGTAAACCACGGAATGATCGGTACAGCCGCACTGATAAGGCAAGACGGGATAGATACAGAGAGGTTTTTTCTTACTCCGCAGCATCCCACCATTTCGTATGCCGCGATAAAAGCAGCTACTGCCATGGCAATCGGGAACACTATAGTATTGGAAAAATAGCAGATCGGAATAAAGATCGCCATTGCCCAGGCAGCTGTAATCGTTCGTTTTAACATTTTTTCGTCCTTCCTTTTAACAAAAAGGTTATTTTGCAGATTCGTTTTTATCGAGTCCGCCCCAGCGTCTGCTTCGACCGGCAAAATCCCTCACCGCCGCATTCACGTCGTCAGGTGAGAAATCCGGCCACATGGCGTCAGAGAAATAAAACTCGGAATACGCACTCTGCCATAAGAGGAAATTGGATATTCTTGTTTCTCTGCCTGTTCTGACCACAAGATCCGGGTCAGGGCAGTCAGAGGTATATATGCGCGCAGAAATATCGTCCTCGGTTATCTCGCTCTTTCCCTCAGCAATCAGACGGTTGACCGCATGAACGATCTCCGCTCTGCCGCCATAGTTAAGAGCAATATTTATCCTGTGCGTTCCTCCGCGAGTGTCTTCCTCAAGCTTTGCTGCTTTCTTGCCGATATCCTCACCAAGTGCCCAAGGATCACCGATGAACCTGAACTCAACCGCTTCCTCTTCTCTTGCTTCATCGATATAATCCATGAGCAGCTTGAATATCGCATCCACTTCACGCTTCGGACGCTTAATATTCTCCGTTGAGAATGCATATACCGTAACGATCTTGATGCCGATATCCCTACAGTAGCGAACCACCTTCTTGAAGTTTTCAGCACCTGCACGATGACCGAATTCTCTGGGAAGCCCCCGGCTCTTCGCCCATCTGCCGTTACCGTCCATTATGAACGCAATATGGTTAAGTCCGCTCTGCTTTACTATCTCGCGGATAATGTCTTTATTTATGTCAGCCATAAACCACCGTAAATAAATATATGTATGCGCTCGGTCTTAACGGATCCCGCATATCACCGAGCGCACAGTGTTCTGATTTAATAATGTCGGAAATCAGATCTCCATGATTTCCTTTTCTTTTGCAGCGGTAATTGTTTCGATTTCCTTGATGAACTTGTCGGTCAGATCCTGAATTGTCTTATCGGACTGCTTCTGTTCGTCCTCGGTCATTTCGCTGTTCTTCTTCATAGCCTTGCTCTTGTCGTTGGCATCACGTCTGATGTTACGGATAGCAACCTTTGCATCCTCACTCATCTTTGCAATGTTCTTCTTAAGATCGCGACGGCGTTCCTCTGTAAGCTGGGGGAATACCATGCGAATAACCTTACCGTCGTTCTGAGGATTGATACCTACATCAGATGCAAGGATCGCCTTTTCGATGCTCTTGAGAGTGGAAGCGTCCCAAGGCTGAATAGCGAGAGTCTTGGGGTCAGTTACCTTAACCTCTGCCATCTGTGTAATAGCGGTAGGTACTCCGTAATAGTCAACAGTGATCTTGGAAATTACTGCTGTGCTTGCACGACCTGCACGGATTGTAGAAAGAGAATCCTTGTACACATCGATAGTCTTTTTCATTCTGCCTTCATATTCTTTAGTGTCGAGTTTCATAATTTTATCTCCTGTATATTAGTATTTGAATTAATATAGCTCGGTCTGTGCGTTGTTGTCATAAGTAACAAGTGTGCCCAGCTCTTCGCCGTTTACCACACGGATAATGTTCTCGGGGTCCGACAGAGCAAACAGATACATATCTATCTTCTGCTCCTTAGCGAGAGCGGATGCGGAAACATCAGTTGCGTGAAGTCCCTTAGCAAGGCACTCGTCATAAGACACTACCTTATATCTGGGAACGCTTCTGTCGATCTCACCGTTTTCGTCTCTGGGATCGCGAACATAGATTCCGTCGATGTTTTTCGCCATAAGGATAACATCAGCATCGATCTCAGCAGCACGAACAACGACCGTAGTATCGGTTGTCACGAAAGGAATACCTGTGCCTGCGCCGAAGATTACTACCTTACCAGACTCAAGATATGAGATTGCACGGCGGAAATCATACTGTTCAGCGAAGCTGTTCATGCCAACAGGTGACATTACTGTTACGGGACAGCCCTTCTTTTCAATAGCATCCTCAAGTCTGAGGCAGTTTATCATTGTGCAAAGCATACCAATCTGATCAGCTCTCGCACGCTTTACTCCCTTGCCGTAAGCTCCTCTCCAGATGTTGCCGGCACCGATAACAATACCGACCTGTATACCGTCAGCCACAAGTTTGCTGATCACATCAGTGATCTCATCGATTATCTGCGGATCGAAGATCTCATCCACGCCACCGTCCTTGTCCTTCTTGGCGATCGCCTCACCGGACAGCTTAAGGAGTACGCGGTTAAATCTTCTCTTTGTCTCAGGCATAATATGCACCTCCGAATCACGGTAATCTTTATGTTTTTATCTAATACATTTTACCCTATTTCCGTCAATTTGTAAATAGCAAAATTGTAAATACACGCAAAAAATCCCACTATTTTTACATAGCGGGATTTATTTGTTGGTTAATTATACCGATTTACGCCTTACCTGTGAGTCTTGCGATCTCATCAGCGAAGTCGTCTTCTCTCTTTTCAAGACCTTCACCCTTTTCGAAAAGTACGAAAGAGTTGATCTTGATGTCGCCGCCGAGTTCCTTTGCAACGGAAGCAACGTACTTGGAGATTGTGAGGCTGTCATCCTTAACGTAGAGCTGTTCGTTGAGGCATGCCTTTTCGTAGAACTTGCCGATTCTGCCTTCTACCATCTTTGCGATGATAGCTTCAGGCTTGCTTGCGTTCTTTGCGTCGTTCTTGATCTGAGCCATGAGAATAGCCTTTTCTTCGTCAAGAACGGATGCGGGAACGTCTTCCTTGGAAACGTATGTCGGAGGTGTACCGGCTGCGATCTGGAGGCAGATGTTCTTTGCGAATTCTGCGAAGCCGTCCTTAGCTGCGATATCGTCAGTTGTATCGAACTTAACGATAACGCCTGCCATGCCGCCGCCGTGGATATATGTGGATGTGATACCCTCTACGATCTCGAAACGGCGGATGTTCATGTTTTCGCCGATTGTGAAGATCATATCCTTGAGCTTGAGCTCAACTGTTGCGAAGTCAGCGTCGTAAGGAAGAGCCTTGAGTTCTTCAACTGTTGCGGGCTTCTTGTCAACGATTACCTTGAGAATGTTCTTTACAAATGCCTTGAATGTTTCGTTCTTTGCAACGAAGTCTGTTTCTGCGTTAACCTCGATAATAGCGGTTGTGGAACCAACTGTGAGAACGTCAACAACACCTTCAGCTGCGATTCTGCCTGCCTTCTTGTCAGCCTTGCCGAGACCCTTCTCGCGAAGAATCTTAATAGCTTCGTCAAAGTTACCGTCTGCTTCTACCAGAGCCTTCTTGCATTCCATCATGCCGGCACCGGTCTTGCTTCTGAGGTCGTTTACCATTTTAGCTGTGATTGCTGCCATAATTACTAAACTCCTGTATTTTAATGTAATTTTTAATTCGTAGTAATTTCCATGTCTGAATTATTCAGCTGCTTCTTCAGCTTCTGCTGCGGGAGTAGCTTCTGTGAGCTGTTCGCCCTGCTTTGCTTCGAGAACTGCGTCAGCGATTACAGAGGAGATGAGTCTGATACCGCGGATAGCGTCATCGTTA
>JAGBGV010000372.1 GCA_017935805.1 Clostridia bacterium
AAAAAATACCGCAAGGAGATTTGGGGACCTTTTGTCTCCGCTATCAAGGACTACAAGCTGATTGAAGCGGGAGACAGGATCGCGGTTTGTATGTCAGGTGGCAAGGATTCCGCGATTTTGGCAGTGCTCATGCGTCAGCTGCAGCGACACTCGGACGTACCCTTTGAGCTTGAGTACATCTCAATGGATCCCGGCTACTCCGAGGCAAACCGCGCTCGGCTCCTTTACAACTGTCAGCTGCTTGAGCTGCCTGTGAAGATGTTCGAGACGAATATTTTCTCCGTAACTGAAAAGACCGAGAAGAATCCCTGCTACCTTTGCGCGAGAATGAGACGCGGGCACCTATACAGCTACGCCCGTGAGCTGGGATGCAACAAGATCGCTCTCGGTCACCACTTTTCCGACGTGATCGAGACAACGCTTATGGGAATGCTGTGGGGCTCCCAGATACAGGGTATGCTCCCGAAGCTGCACAGCACCAATTACGAGGGAATGGAGCTGATCCGCCCGCTTTACAAGGTCCACGAGGACGCAATAATTGCCTGGGCGCGATACTGTGAGCTGGAGTTTCTCGCCTGCGCCTGCCGAATGACCGAATCTGCCGTCATCGACGAGAACGCATCAAAGCGACGTGAGACAAAGGCACTTATCAGAGAGCTGAAAAAGACGAACCCCGATGTGGAGAAGAACATTTTTAACTCCATCCACCGCGCCAATGTGGACACTCTCGTGGGATACAAGCTGAAGGACAGGCAGTGCTCCTTCCTTGACGAATATTAATGGAGGCAAATAATGGAGAAAACTAATATAAACCGCCTGCTTCATGTGTTCGTGCCGTTTATCATTATGGTAATGACACAGAATCTGCTTCTGCTCCTGTGGGACAGGATCGGATTTGTCAGCGTGCTCGGGGACATTATCGCTTTTGTGCTGGCGTCTGCCGTGGCGGTGATCTTCTTCTGTGCAAAGCCCCTTGCAAGATCAGAGGACGACGATTCCTTCCTTCACAAAAAATCCGGCGTCACAAGATGCACCATGCACCTGTTCTTCTGCATGGCTATGCTCATTATCTCCATGCACCTGACCTCCCTTATTACCGCTAACTACAACTCTACCTCAACTGAGTTTGATCTGCTTTACATCATATCCCTGATCCTTATCCACCCGATCGTTGAGGAGTATATCTTCCGCGGTCTGTTCTACGGAGAGCTGAGAAAGATAAACCCGGTATTTGGCATAATCGCACAGGCTATCATGTTCGCAATAGTCCACAACACCATTGACGGAATGACCTACGCTCTCATCGCCGGTGTGTTCCTCGGTGCGGCGGAAGAAAAAACAGGCAGACTGTACGTGCCGATCCTCGCTCATATATTTATAAACACACGCTCGCTGCTGTACATAACGCTGCTGTCCGACCACGATGCCCTGCGTCGGGTAGTTGACATATCGGTGATATCGGTAGGCGTGCTGGCGTTCTTCATTCTCCTGCTTTTGAAAAATCTTCGAGGGGAGAAAAAACCTGCAGACGAGGAAGTGAAAACTGAATGGACAGAGATAGAATGATCGAGGCTCGTCAGGCAGCAATCGACGGGATCGTTGCAAGATACGAAGCGGCTGCTGCGGAAAACCCCGCCATGCTTGAGGATCAGTCGGCTGCAGATGAGTTTTACATGATGGCGGCACTGGATCTTGCAGCTCTCGCGGCAGAATACGATGACGTTCCCGTGGGCTGCGTAGTCGTCCGTGACGGGCACATCATTGCCGCGGAATGTAACGGCAGAGAGGTGTTCCGCGATGCTACATATCACGCAGAAACTGCCGCTATATCAAAGGCAGGCAGACTGCTCGGCGGTTGGCGGCTGACTCGCTCCACCTTGTACGTTACCCTTGAGCCGTGTCCCATGTGCAGCGGCGCTATCTGGTGTGCGAGAGTACCGCGGGTGGTTATCGGTGCACGGGATCCCAAGGCGGGAATGTACGGCTCCCTGCTTGATCTGAACGAAGACCCGGTAAACCACAAGCCCGAAATAACATTCGGCATCCTTGAAGAGGAAGCAAAGGTGCTGCTCCAAGGATTCTTCAAGAAAAAAAGAGAGAGCAAAAAGTGAGATATATTTGCCCCCTTGCAGAAACTTCTATAGAAAGATAATTGGTGTTCAGTCTCATATTTGCGGCTGTACAAAAACAAACCGTAGGAGAACCTAATGGAAAAAGAACTGAAATTTCTTCCAACAACGCCGGATGAGCTTGTAGGCCAACCGGACTTCATATATGTAAACGGTGACGCCTATGTGGATCACCCGTCCTTTGGCGCGGCAATAATCGGCCGTGTGCTCGAGGCGGAGGGATTCACCGTGGCAATGCTCCCTCAGCCCGACTGGCGCGATACCACCGACTTCAAAAAATTCGGTCGTCCGCGACTTGGATTTTTGGTGTCATCGGGAAATATCGACTCAATGGTTGCTCACTACACCGCCGCGAAGAAACGCCGCAGTGAGGACTACTACTCCCCCGGATGCAAGGCGGGACTTCGACCTGACCGCGCCGTTATCGTTTACTGCAACCGCATCCGCGAGGCTTACGGGGATATTCCGATCCTAATCGGCGGACTTGAGGCATCCCTGCGCCGCTTTGCTCACTACGACTACTGGTCGGACAAGGTGCGGCGCTCCATTCTCATTGACAGCCGTGCGGATATTCTCATGTACGGCATGGGAGAGCGATCCGTTGTACGCCTTGCACAGCTTCTCGACCGCGGTGTTCCCGTAAAAAAGATCCGCGACGTCCGCGGTACTGCGTATATTTCCAAAAAAGAGGAGAAAATATTCTTTGACTGCGCCGAGGGCTTTGACGAAGAAGGACTGCCAAACGGCTATACCTATGACGAAATAAAGGATGACAAACGCACCTACGCAAAGGCGTTCAAAATACAGTATTACAACAACGATTCCGTAAACGGACGGGCTATCGTTGAATATTACGATGACAAGATGCTGGTGGTAAATCCTCCCCAGCCGCCTCTTGAGAGGGAAGAGCTTGACCGTGTCTACTCTTTGCCATACACCCGCACCTATCACCCAATGTACGAGGAAATGGGCGGCGTTCCTGCCATTACTGAAGTGAAGTTTTCGATCACTCACAACCGAGGCTGCTTCGGCGGATGCAATTTCTGCGCCATCGCCTTCCACCAAGGACGCGCAGTTCGGTCGAGAAGCATCGAATCCTGCGTAAAAGAAGCAGAACAGATTGCCGCAATGCCCGATTTCAAGGGTTACATTCACGACGTGGGCGGTCCTACTGCCAATTTCAGATATCCCTCCTGCGACAAGCAGATCGAGCACGGCGTTTGTCCCGGTAAAAAATGCCTATTTCCCACTCCTTGTAAGAACCTCAATGCGGATCACTCCGAATACATCCGCATGCTTGAAGCGATCGAGGCAGTTAAGGGCGTGAAAAAGGTATTCGTTCGCTCCGGTATCAGATTCGACTACCTTATGGCGGACAAGTCCGATGCATTCTTCAAAAAGCTGGTACGTGATCACGTCAGCGGTCAGCTAAAAGTAGCTCCCGAGCACTGCGCACCAAACGCACTCGCAATGATGGGCAAGCCGCGGGTTGAAGTCTACGACAAATTCCGCGAGAAATACACCCGTCTGTCCGAGGAGTGCGGCAAAAAGCAGTACATCGTGCCATATCTCATGTCATCCCACCCCGGATGCACAATGGACGACGCGGCTCGACTTGCGCTGTACACAAAGAAGATAGGACTTGCCCCGGAGCAGGTGCAGGACTTCTATCCCACCCCGGGTACGGCGTCCACGGTTATGTACTACACAGGACTGGATCCCTTCACCGGCAAAAAGGTGTATACGGTAACCGATTACCACGAAAAACAGCTCCAGCGCGCCCTGCTTCAGTGGCGTAAGCCCGAAAACCGCCGCAAGATATACGAGGCGATGAACTACTGCACCGAGGAAGGTGTGAAGGATCTGCGCGAGCTGCTGGGAATGAAGCGCGAGGATATGCCAAAAGCGGAAAAACAGCCGAAAGCCGCAGAAAAGTCTTCAGTGAAACATTCCGGAAAGTATTCTAAAGCCGGCGGTAAGGATCACGGCAAAGCAAGCCCGAAAAATCACGTCAAGACCTCGGGCAAAGCGCAAAAAACAACCGGCAGAACGGACAAAAAAACCCACTCCAAGTCCGGAAAAGATAAGCGAAAGAAGTAAACCGTCAATAACTCACAACACAACAAAGGAGACAACAACATGAAGATACTCATGGTGACCATGGCAATGAACATCGGCGGAGCAGAGACTCATATCCTCGAGCTGTGCCGTGAGCTTGTATCAGACGGTCATGACGTAACACTTGCCGGAGGCGGCGGAGTTTATGCAGATGAAGCAGTCTCCTTTGGAGTAAAGCACGTTAAGCTGCCACTGCACACAAAAGAGCCTACCGCAGTAATGCGCTCGTATAATGGGCTGAAGAAGCTCATCACCGAGGGAGATTTCGATATTGTCCACGCTCACGCGAGAATACCTGCGTTTATCGTTGGACTGCTCCACGACAGGCTCACCTCCAATGGCGGCAGAAAATTCCGTTTTGTCACCACAGCTCACCTCAATTTCTCCACCAATGCGCTTCTGCGGAAGATCTCCCGTTGGGGCGAGAGAGTTATGGCTGTCTCAGATGACATTGCGGATTACTTGGTGGACGAATACGGCTACCGCAGAGACCGAATCCACCTTACCATCAACGGTATTGACACCGAGAAGTTCTCCCCCGAAACCGACTTCAGCGGCATTATCGCAAAGCACGGGCTTGATCCCGAGCACCGCCGCATCGTTTACATGAGCCGACTTGACGCAGACCGAGCCGAGGTTGCATTCCGACTCGTGAACATCGCGCCGACTCTCGCCAAAAAATACCCTGACTCCGCCCTTTTGATCGTCGGCGGCGGTACCGAGCTTGAAAAGATTCGCACGCTTTCAGCAGAAGCAAACGCAAAGATCGGCAGAAATTACATCACCGTCACGGGCGGCGTGTCAAACACAAACGAATACTGCGCCGCGGCAGATGTGTTTGTGGGCGTATCTCGTTCGCTTCTCGAGGCAATGGCGGCAGGCAAGCCTGTGATCGTGGCAGGTAACCAAGGTGCCCTCGGCATCTTCGATGAGAGCAAAGCAGAGGCAGGCATACTCACAAACTTCTGCTGCCGCGGATATCCAGTGGCCACAGAAGAAACTCTCCTTGCCGATCTGTCCGCGCTTCTCGATTCTTCCACCGATGCGCTGTCGAAAATGGGTGAATACAACCGCGCATTTGTGCTTGAAAAATACACCGCTCGCCGTATGGCTGATGACTACCTCCGAATGTACGATGCCGCGCTCTCCGCTCCCGTCCGGTTCAGCCTCGCAAAGGGTGCGCCTGATATAACAGTCAGCGGATACTATGGATTTGGCAACCTTGGTGACGAAAGCCTCCTTGACATAATTACTCGCTCCGTTGCAGAGGAGATCCCGAACGTTAAGCTGGCGGCACTCACAAAATCCCCGGCAGATGACAGGCGACGCACAGGGCTGTCCTGCATTTCAAGATTCAACATTCTCTCCGTTTACCGGAATCTGCGGCGTTCAAAGCTGCTCATCTCCGGCGGCGGAAGCTTGCTCCAGGACTCCACCAGCCGACGCAGTCTCGGCTACTATGCAGGGGTGATGAAAATGGCGGAGAAAGCCGGAGCGAAGGTATGTGTCCTTGCAAACGGCATCGGACCGATAAACTACGACTCGAACAAGCGCCTTGCCGCTGATGTAATAAGTAAAGCGGACTACGTTTCCGTGCGAGACTCCGACTCTAAGGACGAGCTTGTACGGCTCGGTGTTGACGGCAATCTCATTAAGGTAACAGCCGATCCCGCATTCCTTATCGAACCATGTGCCGAAGCGCGACTGTCAAAGATACTCGCCGCCTGCGGTGTGAGTGGGGATTATTTCGCAGTTTCCGTCAGACCGCTGAAGGGTGGTCGCGGTGCCTGTCAGATGACAGAGGACGACATGAGGCTTGCTGACGAAACAGTAGCTCTTTGTTCCGATATCGCGAAAAAATACAGTCTCATTCCTCTCGTCATCCCGATGCAGCCCGCGCAGGACAGCGAGATCTGCACTCTGGTTTGCGGCAAGCTCAACGAAATCGGAGTTCAAGCGGTGCTGTACTCTCCCGAGAACGCGTCGGAGATGATCGGCGTCCTTGGCAGGTCAAGATTTGCCATCGGCATGAGACTTCACTCCATAATCTTCGCGTCATCTGCAGGTGTCCCCGTCATCGGTCTGTCCTACGACCCGAAGGTCATGTCAATGATGCGCAGTCTCGGTCAGAATCTCATGGTAGACCTGACAACAGGCGACCTCAGCTTTGCGGACAGGGTTCGCTCCTACGCAGACGAGGTAATGAGTAACAGAGATGCTATCACCGCCGCGCTGTCCGCTAAAGCACAGGAAATGCGAGAAAAATGCCGCTTTGATCTGGCTGAGATAAAACGGCTGATTGATAATGTATAAATATTCCCGATATACAATAAATATCCACCCGCATAGCGGGTGGTTTTTCATTTTCGGGCATAGCCCTAA